>NZ_BCBQ01000013.1:0-87936 GCF_001320885.1 Pseudomonas sp. NBRC 111140 | reverse complement strand
CTGCCGGCAGCGCTCGGTGCTGCGCCAGAGGCTGTTGCTGTCCGCCTGAACAGCCACCTTGCCCACCTACGAAAATACCCGCGCAGCACCGCTGCGCAACTTGATGGAGTGAAGTCAATGAGTGAACAGAATTCGCAGACCCAGGCCTGGCAAGCGCTGAGCCGCGACCACCACCTGGCCCCGTTCAGCGATGTCAAACAACTGGCCGAGAAAGGCCCGCGCATTATCACCTCGGCCAAGGGCGTGTACCTCTGGGACAGTGAAGGTAACAAGATTCTCGATGGCATGGCGGGCCTGTGGTGCGTGGCGGTCGGCTATGGTCGCGACGAGCTGGCCGAGGTCGCCAGCCAGCAGATGAAGCAGCTGCCTTACTACAACCTGTTCTTCCAGACTGCCCACCCGCCTGCGCTGGAGCTGGCCAAGGCAATCGCCGATGTGGCGCCGCAAGGCATGAACCACGTGTTCTTCACAGGCTCCGGCTCCGAAGGCAACGACACCGTACTGCGCATGGTTCGCCATTACTGGGCGTTGAAGGGCAAGAAAAACAAGAACGTCATCATCGGCCGCATCAACGGTTACCACGGCTCTACCGTGGCGGGCGCGGCCCTGGGCGGCATGAGCGGTATGCACCAGCAGGGCGGGGTGATCCCGGATATCGTGCACATCCCGCAGCCCTACTGGTTCGGTGAAGGCGGCGACATGACCGAGGCCGACTTCGGCGTGTGGGCGGCCGAGCAGTTGGAGAAGAAGATCCTCGAAGTTGGCGTGGACAACGTTGCCGCCTTCATCGCCGAGCCGATCCAGGGCGCCGGCGGTGTGATCATCCCGCCGCAGACCTACTGGCCGAAGGTCAAGGAAATCCTGGCCAGGTACGACATCCTCTTCGTCGCCGACGAAGTCATTTGCGGTTTCGGCCGTACCGGTGAGTGGTTCGGTACTGACTACTACGACCTCAAGCCCGACCTGATGACCATCGCCAAGGGCCTGACCTCCGGTTACATCCCCATGGGCGGAGTGATCGTGCGTGACGAAGTGGCCAAGGTCATCAGCGAAGGCGGCGACTTCAACCACGGCTTCACCTATTCCGGCCACCCGGTAGCGGCTGCGGTGGGCCTGGAGAACCTGCGCATTCTGCGCGACGAGCAGATCATCCAGCAGGTGCACGATAAAACCGCACCTTATCTGCAGCAACGCCTGCGCGAACTGGCCGACCACCCGCTGGTAGGCGAAGTCCGCGGCTTGGGCATGCTCGGTGCGATCGAGCTGGTGAAGGACAAGGCCACCCGCGCCCGTTATGAAGGCAAAGGTGTCGGCATGATCTGCCGCCAGCACTGCTTCGACAACGGCCTGATCATGCGCGCCGTGGGCGACACCATGATCATCGCGCCACCGCTGGTGATCAGTGTCGAAGAGATCGACGAGCTGGTGGAGAAGGCTCGCAAGTGCCTGGACCTGACGTACGAAGCTGTTCGGTAAGAAAGGGGCTGCTTCGCATCCCATCGCCGGCAAGCCAGCTCCCACAGGGTTGAGACATGCATTGCAACTGTGGGCGCTGGCTTGGCTGACAGCCAGCGAACCCTGAAGCATTTTGCTTTGTGAGATGAATCATGTACTTTTCAGGGCATTCATCACCCATCCGAAAGTCGCGATTCAACTATGAAAGTGCACGAAGAAATCGAAGGCCTGGCAGTACTGATTCGCGACCTGCGCAAATTCAAAGGCCTGACATTGGGCGAGCTGGCCCAGCGCATCGGCCGTTCGGTAGGCTTTCTGTCCCAGGTCGAACGCGGCGTATCGCGCCCGACCGTGGCCGACCTCACTGCCATCAGCGAAGAGCTCGGTGTCTCGACCGCCTACTTCTACAAGCTGGACAAACCCCGCGAGCTCGACTGGGTCACCCGCCCTCACGAGCGCCGCACGCTGCATCTGGCCGGCGGCATCACCGATGTGCTGGCATCCCCCACGATAACGGGGGCGTTCTCCATGCTCGATAGCCATTTGCAGCCGGGGGCCAGCAGTGGCGAAGAGTACCTGGACGACAGCTCGGAGCAAGGCTGCTTCGTGCTCGAAGGCGAACTGACCGTCTGGCTGGACGGCGGTGAGCCGGTCACGCTGCGCGCCAGTGACAGTTTTCAGTTGCAACCCCATGCCAGTTTTCGTTACGCCAACCTCACCGACAAGCCCACGCGCGTGCTTTGGGTGTTCAGCTGAGGGGCTTGTGCGTCGCATCCGGCTGGCCGGGAAAGTTGGCCTGCAAGCAATATGCTGGCTGCATGGGGTATCCTTATGCCACGCAAACAACTTCGAAGCAGTGAATGAACGATGGGTTTTGAACAACTAGCTGAGCTACGTGACCGCCTGCGGGCGGAAAAAGGGCAGACCAAGGCCGATAGCCCGAAACCGCCCAAGCGCAAGTCGCCCGCGCAGGCGAAGCCGCGTGAGCAGGACCCGGCGGTGGCAGCGATTTGGCCTCTGCAGAAGCATTTTCCCTTGGCTTTTCCGGTCAATCCTGCCCCCAAGGTGCCGCTCAAGGAGGGCATTTTCAAGGATGCCGAGCAACACTTGGAGCTGCTTGGGTTAACCCGTGAGCAGCTGAAACTGGGCATTTCTACGTGGTGCCGGGGTGCTCGATACTGGGCAAGCATGGTGGAAGATGCACCGCGTCTGGACCTGAACGGGCAGGCAGCTGGCATTGTGACCGCCGCCCAGGCACTGCATGCGAAGCAGCAAGCCTCGCGGCAACGTAGCCAGGACCGCCGCAACCGGGCGAAGTCCAAAGCGCAGTCGCAGTCGCAGACCTCCGCCGCCGACACCGCAGCAGTGCAGACTACCGACTGAATTAAGCCGCGCGTTGCCCTGTCGCCACGCTGGAGGGCAGCCCCTTGTGGGGGCTGCCGCCTGGGTTAGGTGTGTGGCAACTTACCTTCAGATCAAAAATCCTGGATTTACCCTGTTCCGGCCTGCCACGCACACTGCGTGTTCGGTCCAATCACTCAGGGTTTCTCATGGTTTTCGAGGGTGAACGCAATAGGGGCGTGTCAAAGCCCCTGTTCAGCGTGTTCTGTTTTGCCAGTTACTTGCTGTCGTTGTCTTATGGCTCGACCTTCCTGCTTGCATTGCTGGTGGCTACCCAAGGTGGCAACGAGCAGGATGCGGGCCATGTGATCTCAGCCGCCATGTTGAGTACGTTTGCTGCCGTGCTGGTTTCCGGGCACTTGTCAGATCGCCTCGGCGCTGCACGCTCGATTGCTTATTGCGGTCTGGCACTGGTGGCTGCGAACGTGGGGTTTGCCATGAGTGCCAGCCATACAAACCTGATGATGATGTTCGGCTTGCTGCTGGGCATAGGCTGGGGCGTTTTCTATACCCTGGGCCCGATCATCGTGGCAACGATCGTTCCCCCGGCACAGCGCTCGCGCTATTTTGCATTGCTCTCGGGCAGTATGATGAGCGGCATTGGCTCGGCGCCCTTGGTCGGGCGCCTGGCTAGCCAAATGGGTTTGCCGGTCACTGCCACCTTTTTTGTTGCAGCACTGGCTAGCCTGATCGGCGTAGTGCTGTTCTGGCGCATGGCCAATGCGTTCGTCCAATTACCCAATCGCTTTAGCGCGTCAGTGTCCAGACTGTCCTGGCAGGCAACGCAAAAAGTCCTGGGCTCAAGGGCTGTATTCCCGATCCTGATGGTAGGCCTGGGCGGTGCGATCTTTGGCGGGCTTTCAAGTTTTCAAACCAGCTATGCCCATGAAAAAGCCCTCGACTACTCGGTTTTCTTCATAGGTTTCATGAGTGCTGCCATTGCCGGGCGCATGTTTGTAGCGGGGGTGGTGGTAAGGCGTGATCCCTATCGGATGTCGTGTCTGCTGTCCGGGCTGATTGTAGTGGCGTTATTGATGTTCAAATACGTTGTTGCCGGGAACCTTGGGTACATCCTGGCAGCGGTCATTCTGGGCGTTGGCTACGGCCTGACCTATTCGGTGATCAACGGCCTCGCGGCGAACGAGGCACCAGAGGGCACAACCACGCAGTCTCTGCTGCTGTTCAGCCTTTCTTATTTTGTTGGTGTATTCGGGTTCCCGTTCCTTGCCGGCAAAATCATCATCGACAAAGGTTTGTCGATGATGCTGTTGATCCTGCTGGGGGTATCCGTGCTCAATTGGTCGATTACGCTCGGACGGCTGGTGTGGCGCAAGGGCAACTTGCACAACGCCATGGCGTAGACCTCACTCGATCAACTCAAGCCATGGCCAGCGCTCCCGGTAGCTGGCAGCTTTTGCCTTGAACAAGTCGGGGCGTGGATTCAGTTCGTTCATCCTCAAAAGGTTGTTCTGCAAGTCTTCCAGGCCATGGGTGCTGTACAACGAGCCCGTGAGCACATCGACGCCCAGGCAGGTCGAGCGGATCAGGTAGCGGTCAATGCCATCGGTAACCTTGTGCAATGCCGAGTAGGTGCCGCCGAATTTCGCTTGGTACCACAGGTGAACGCGGGCCTGATTGCGCACTTCGACGTTGACGCCCAGGTGCGCACACGCCTGCTGAACCTTGGCGATAACCCGGTCTTCTGCTTCCCAGGACAAGTCGGTGTCGAAATAGGCGATGTCGTAGTCCTTGATACCCCACGCGACAGGCCGCCCGGCGCGTTGGTTCCAGAAGGTCTGGAACAGCGCGCCGGCCGTTAGCATGCAGTGAGGCATATCCAGCGTTGGCAAGATGGCCAGCAGTGCCCGGTTTATCGGGTTTTCCTGGATGGTCGCCAGAACCTGTTCATCAGTCAGTGAATACATGGGTGTCGTCCTTGAAGGCTGCTTGCCAAGGAGCGAGTTTACCCTGTGATAGTGGGCACATCCGCGAAGCATGCGATGCACGCAAGCAGCAGCTCCAGTGCTAGGCATCCACCCTCTGCCCCTTGTGCGCCTGGCGCCATTGTTTGGGGCTGACATCGAACCAGCGGCGAAACGCCCGCGAGAACGCGCTGATTTCCGAGTACCCCAGCAGCAATGCCAACTCGGAAATCGGCAGCGCCGACTGCTGCAGGTAATAGGTCGCCAGCTCCTGGCGCACGGTGTCGACCAGGGTCGAAAAACTCAGCCCCTGCTCCTGCAGGCGGCGTTGCACGGTCCAGCTGGGCAGGCGCAATTGCTCGGCTACCTGCTCCAGGCTCGGGTAGCCGTCGCCCAACAGGGCGCGAACCTGAGTTTTCACATCATCGACAATGCCTGGGCGGTTGAGCGTGCCGGCCTGGCCGCGGAGCAGGTGCATGCTTTCGATGACGATGGCCAGCAAGCGTGGGTCGCGGCCGGGCATTGGCCGGTCGAGCACGCTGCGGCGAAACACCAGCGCATTGCGCTGCTGACCAAACAGCACCGGGGCGTCGAACACTTTGCAGTGCTCATGCCAGGCCTCGGGTTGCGGGTGCTCGAACAACACCTTTTCGGGTGCCCAGTTTTGCCCCAGCGCATGGCGCATCAGGTTGAAGAACATGCCCAGCGACAGTTCGGCGTCCTGCCGCTTGCGCAGGATGGCGCCGTATTGCACCTGGTAGTCCAGGCGGTAGAACTCGCCCATTTCCTCCAGCCGCAACAGGCTGCTCTGCTGGTGCACCGGGAAGGTGTTGACCACGTTGCGCAGGGCATCGCCCAAGGTGGCAGAGCACATGCCCACGTAGCCGAGCAGCCCGAGCGCGTCGGGCTTGAACTGCTGGCCGAAGCGCAGGCCGAAGTTGTCATTGCCGGTTTGCCGAGCCGCCTCCTCGAATACCTGGCAGTACTGGTTCAGGTCCAGGGTGAGGGTAGGGTGCTCCAGGCGCTCGCTGTCGATGCCGGCGCGCCCCAGGATGCGTTCGGCATCGCCACCTTGCTGGCCGATGAAGCCGACCAGGCCGGTCGCCGCCGAGGCCAGAATGCCTATCGAGTTGCCAGGCGGGGCACTCGCTGGTTGGCGCGAGCCTGTATGGATAACGTGCACGAAGCTTCCTCCTCGGTCGTTTACCGGCTGTTGCTGGGTAAATGAAGGAGCAATTTTCATTCCACGCCGGGCCAACGGCCGTACGCCAGCCTGTCGACCGCTCAAGGGCAACTCATTGCGGCGCTGCCGGGGGCCCTCATGGCGCAGGCTGCGCACCAGCACGGTGCGTAGCCTTTGGTTACAAAACTGTTTCGATCATGCCCGTGCGAGTGCGCCCACCGGCCGCTCCTGCAAGTAACGCTGGCACAGGCCCACGGTCTGCTCGACCCATTGCGGGCCCAGGCACTCCACTTGTGGCGTGCCGCGGTGGGTGCCGGTCCAGGCCAGCAGTTGCAGACGCCGCTGCATGATCAGCGTCGGCAGCATGGCGATGTCGCTGGCATCCAGGCTGGCCACGCTGCTGTAACCCGCCAGCCAGTTGTCGATCCACTGCGGCAGGTCGGGGTGGTGTTCGAAGAAGCTCAGGGCCGCTGCCAGGTCGTGCAGGTACCAGCCCATGCCGCAGTCGTCGAAGTCGATGATGCGGGTGCGATCACCTTGCACCAGCAGGTTGGTCAGGCGTAGGTCAGCGTGGATAAGGCCAAAGCGTGATGGGTCTTCGCCATAGCCGGCCAGGCGCGCGCCGATCACCTGTACCGCTTCGCTGATCAAGGCGCTGCCCCGGGCATCCAGGTAGGGCGCTTCGCGCCAGCTGCCCCAGTGGCCGTGCTCACCCAGCATGCTTTGGTGGTTCCAGGTCAGCCGTTGAAAATTGTCGGGGCGTTGCCAACTGCGGGCGTGGCGATGCAGGTGGGCATTGATGGCGCCAAGCCGGCGGAACGAAGCATTCAACTGTTGCTGGTCGGGCTCGCCGCCCTCTATCCAATGAAACAGCACCACGTAACGATGGCCAAGGCCGGGCAGCTCGACCCTTTGAATCGCTTCGCCGTCCACCCCGGCGATGGGCACTGGTACCTCCAGGCCGGCCTGCTCCAGCGCGGCCAGCCAGGCCAGTTCACTGGCGATGTCGGCGTGTTGGTGATAGCCGGCGCGGTGCACACGCATCACATACCGTTGCCGCAAGCCCCGTACCCGATACGTGGCGTTCTCGGAGTGCACCAGCAACTCGATCTGGCCCTGGTAGGTATCGGCATAGCCAGCCAGCGCGTGCTGGGCGAAACGTTCAAGCACGGCAGGGCTGGTGTGAGATGGGTGATCGTTGGTCATCAGGCACGCTCCGTTGGCAGGGGTCTGGCTGCCAGCATGAGTCGAGCCCCGCGCCACTGGCTTGACCGCAAACCGCGAAATCTTGACCACACGCCACAAGCCGCCTGGGCCGCTTCGAGAATTTGATCCTGCAGCCCTCAACTTGTGCCCTGCGGTCAAGTCGCCACCTGCCGGCCGGCCCACCATCGGCCCCCATCACTGGCGTAAACAGCGCATCGAGGGCTAGAGCATGCTGACTTCACTACAAGGCAAAAGCGTATTGGTCACCGGCGGTACCAGCGGTATCGGCCTGGGCATCGCCGTCGGCTTCGCCCGCCAGGGCGCCAAGGTGGCGATCAGTGGCCGGCACCGGGACAAGGTTGAGGCTGTCGCCAGCCGCTTGCGTGATCAAGGCCTGGCCGTCATCGGCCTGGTGGCCGATGTGGGTGACCGCGCGCAGGTGCTGCGGATGATCGAAGAGGTGGCGCAGACCCAGGGCGGGCTCGATGTACTGTGCGCCAATGCCGGGGTCTTCCCCTCTGCCGCACTGGCCGAGATGAGCGATACCGACTGGGACAAGGTGCTCGGCACCAATGCCAAAGGCACCTTCCTCTGCGTGCAGGCGGCGCTGCCGTATTTGCGCAGGGCCGAGTACGGCCGGGTGATCCTGACCTCGTCCATCACCGGGCCAGTCACCGGATTTCCAGGCTGGGCGCACTACGGCGCGAGCAAGGCAGCGCAGCTGGGTTTCATGCGTACCGCAGCGATCGAGCTGGCCCGCGATGGCATCACCATCAATGCCCTGCTGCCAGGCAACATCGTTACCGAAGGCTTGCAGGGCATGGGCGAGGACTACCGGGCCAGCATGGCCGCGTCCATTCCGCTCAAGCGCCTCGGCCAGGTCGAGGACATTGCCAATGCCGCGTTGTTCTTTGCTTCCAGAGAGGCCGGCTACATCACTGGGCAAAGCCTGATCATCGATGGTGGGCAGATCCTGCCCGAGTCCCTGCAAGCACTGGCCTGACCCTTTTCCACCAAAACCATAAAAGCACGGAGTGGATCCTGATGAGCGAGACCTACAGCGGTGAACTGGAGCGCCGGCTTGACAGCCAGGCACAGCCCCATGAGGTGCAGCGCCTGCGCAAGAATGCAGTGGGCTTGATGGGTGTGCTGTTCATGACGGTTGCCACTGCGGCGCCGATCACCGCCATGCTTGGCAACGTGCCGATCGCCATCGGCAGCGGCAATGGTCAGTACGCGCCGGCGGGCTACCTGGTGGCCACGATCATCCTGGCGCTGTTCGCCATTGGCTATGCACAGATGGCCAAGTACATCACCGCCACAGGGGCGTTCTACGGCTTCATTTCCCATGGCTTGGGCCGGGTGGTGGGCATGGCCTCGGGGCTTGCCGTAACGCTGACCTACATCGTTTTCGAAGCGGCGTTGGTGGGCATTTTCGCCTTCTTCTGTGAAGACCTGCTGGCCAGTGTCGTCGGCCTGCATGTGCCATGGATCGTGTTTGCCCTGGCCATGCTATTGGCCAACGGCGTGCTCAGCTACTTCGACATCTCCCTCACTGCCAAGGTGCTGGGGCTGTGCCTGGTGCTGGAGATCCTGATGCTGGGGCTGATGGCCTTTGCCGTGCTGTTCCACGGCGGTGGGCCGCAGGGCATGGCGGTGGAGTCAATCAACCCGCTCAACGCCTTCCGGCCAGCCGAGGGGGTGATAGGTGCGAACGCTGGCATCGGCCTGTTCTTCGCCTTCTGGTCCTGGGTGGGTTTCGAGTCCTCGGCCATGTACGGCGAGGAATCACGCAACCCGAAAAAGATCATCCCCTTGGCGACGCTGCTCGCGGTGATCGGCATCGGCGTGTTCTATGTGTTCGTCTCGTGGATGGCCATCGCCGGTTCCGGCCCTGCCGAAGCCATTCGCCTGGCGCAGGACCCGGCCAGTGCCGCCGAGGTGTTCTACGGGCCGACCCGCTTGTACCTGGGCGAGTGGGCCGTGAGCCTGTTCAAGCTGTTGGTGGTGACCGGCTCGTTTGCCTGCGGCATGGCCTTCCATAACTGTGCCGCGCGCTACCTCTATGCCCTGGGCCGGGAGAACCTGTTCGTGTTCCTAGGCCGCACCGTTGGCCGTACTCATGCCCGCCATGGCTCGCCGCATGTAGCCTCGACCGTGCAAAGCGTGATCGCCACGCTGATCGTGCTGGCGTTCCTGCTCACCGGTAAAGACCCGTATGCCGACTTGTATGCCTTGCTGGCAATCCTCGGCACCATGGGCATTCTGATCGTCCAGGCGCTGTGCGCCTTCGCCGTGATCTGCTACTTCCATGTCGGCACCCAACGCCGTGCCCAGGCCCATTGGTTCAAGACCTTCCTCGCGCCCCTGCTGGGCGGCATCGGCATGCTGTACGTGGTTTACCTGCTGTTCGCCAACCTCAGCTTCGCCGCTGGCAGCGCGGCCGAATCGCTGTTGTTCCGGCTGATCCCGTGGATCGTCGCCGCCAGCTTCGCGTTGGGTGGCTCGATCGCCTTGTACTTCCGTTACTTCGACCGCCGCAAGTACCACATCATCGGCAGCATCGTCATGGACGACGCCCGCCAGGACACCTGAGGAGACCGACCATGTTGAAAGTAAATGCCTTCCAGCCCGAGCAGGCTGCTGCCCTGGATGCCGCCGAGCGCCGCCTGATCGAGCGCCGCCAACGCCTGCTGGGGCCGGCCTACCAGCTGTTCTACGACAACCCGCTGCACCTGGTGCGCGGCGCGGGTACGTGGCTGTACGACACGGCAGGGCGGGCCTACCTCGACCTGTACAACAACGTCGCCTCGGTGGGCCATAGCCACCCTCGTGTGGTCGAAGCCCTGGCCGGGCAGGCGGCTGCGCTCAATACCCATACCCGCTACCTGCATGAAGGCGTACTCGATTATGCCGAGAAGCTGCTGGCGACCATGCCGGCGCAGTTGGGCAACGTGATGTTCACCTGCACCGGCAGTGAGGCCAATGACCTGGCCCTGCGCATTGCCCGGGACTACACCGGGGGCACAGGCGTGATCGTTACCCGCTATGCCTACCACGGTATGACGGCGGCCATCGCCGAGCTGTCGCCGTCGGTGGGCGACTACGTGCCGCTGGGCCGTGATATCCGCGTGGTCGACGCCCCGTTGCACCTGCCGCACGCCCCGCACCAGGTTGGCCAGCAGTTCGCCGCCCAGGTGCGTGCTGCGCTGGCCGACATGCAGCGTCATGGCATCCGCCCGGCTGCGTTGTTGGTCGACACGTTGTTCACCAGCGATGGCGTGTTCGCCGACCCTGCCGGCTTTCTTGTCGAAGCGGTGGAGGCGGTGCGCGCTGCGGGTGGCCTGTTCATCGCCGACGAGGTGCAGCCAGGTTTTGGCCGCACCGGCACGCACATGTGGGGCTTCCAGCGCCATGGCCTGGTGCCCGACCTGGTGACCATGGGCAAACCGATGGGCAATGGTCACCCGCTGGCAGGTTTGACGGTGCGCCCTGAAATCCTGGAGCGCTTCGGCCGCAACGCCAGTTACTTCAACACCTTTGGCGGCAACCCGGTGTCTGCGGCCGTGGGCCTGGCAGTGCTGCAAGTGATCGAGGACGAAGGCCTGCAGGAGAATGCCCGGCAGGTGGGGGGCCAACTGAAGGAGGGCCTGGAGGGCCTTGCACGCGAGCATGCCTGCCTTGGCCAGGTACGTGGCGCGGGGTTGTTCATTGGGGTGGATGTGGTAGCGCCGTCGGGCGCTGCCGATGGCGCCACGGCGCGGCGTATCGTCAACCTGCTACGGGAAGAAGGCATGCTGATCGGCGTGTCGGGGGCCGACAACAATGCCCTGAAGATCCGCCCGCAGTTGTGCTTCTCGGCGCAGAACGTCGAGCAGTTCCTCAGCGCCTTGCAGCGTGTGTTGCACCAGCTGTGACGGTGTGACCCCGGTTGTACGCGCCCCCCGCCAAGGTTTGCCTTGGCGGGGTTTGTTTTTTCAGCCTGGTCAGTGCCCGGTGGCAGCCTTGCGTCCCTGGGCGGCGTCATAGCAACCTGCCTGTTCGAACACCGCGCGCACTTCATCCAGCACGGCCGGGTCTTCGATGGTCGCAGGCATGGCCACTTCGGGGTTGGCGGCCAGGCTGCGCAGGGTCTTGCGCAGAATCTTGCCAGAGCGGGTCTTGGGCAGGCGCTTGAGGATGAACACCCGCCGTAGCGAAGCGACAGCGCCGACCGCATCGCGCACCCTGGCGACCAGTTCGCGTTCCAGCAGCGCCGGGTCGGGCTGCTGGCCGTGCTTGAGCACCACGAACCCCACCGGCACCTCGCCCTTGAGCTCCTCGGCCAGTGCCACCACCGCGCACTCGGCAACGGCCGGGTGCTCGCCCAGGGCTTCTTCCAGGCTACCGCTGGACAGCCGGTGCCCGGCCACGTTGATCACGTCGTCCACCCGGCCCATGACGAACAGGTAGCCGTCTTCGTCCAGGTAGCCGCCGTCGCCGCTGCAATAGTAGCCGGGGAAGCTGCTCAGGTAGCTGTCGGCAAAGCGCTGCGGGTCGCCCCACAGGGTGGTCAGGGTGCCGGGCGGCAATGGCAGGCGCAGGGCGATGTTGCCCGGCTGGTTGCAGGGGACAGGCTGGCCTTCGTCGTCCAGAATGTCCAGCCGGTAGCCCGGCATCGGTACGCTGGCCGAGCCGGTCTTCATCGGCAAGTCATCCAGCCCGCGCGGGTTGCCGGCAATCGCCCAGCCGGTCTCGGTCTGCCACCAGTGGTCGACAACCGGGCAGGGCAGAAAACCCTGCAGCCATTGGCTGGTTGGCGGGTCCAGGCGCTCGCCGGCCACGTACACGGCCTTCAGGCAGGACAAGTCGCGACCGGCGGCCAGCTGTACCTGCGGGTCTTCGCGCTTGATGGCGCGGAAGGCAGTGGGGGCAGTGAAGAACACATTCACCTGGTGTTCGGCGATCACCCGCCAGAACGCCCCGGCGTCGGGCGTGCGCACCGGCTTGCCCTCGTACAGCAAGGTGGTGCAGCCACGGATCAGCGGGGCATAGACGATGTACGAATGGCCCACGACCCAGCCGATGTCCGAGGCGGCCCAGAACACCTCGCCGGGGTGTGCGTCGTACAGGGCCTGCATGCTGAAGTTGAGCGCCACGGCATGCCCGCCGTGGTCACGCACTACTCCTTTGGGTTTACCCGTGGTGCCCGAGGTATAGAGGATGTACAGCGGGTCAGTGGCATTCACTGGCACCGCAGGTACGGCTTCGGCTTGGGCCTGCAGTTGTTGCCAGTCGTGCTCGCGGGGGCCGTGCAACGGGGCCAGGGCCTGTTCGCGTTGCTCGATCACCAGGTGCGGGCTATGCCCGTTGGCCAGTTGCAGGGCCTGGTCGAGCAGCGGCTTGTAGGGCACCACCCGGTCGTACTCGATGCCGCAGCTGGCGCTGAGCAGCACCTTGGGCTGGGCATCGCGGATTCGCACCGCCAGCTCGGCGGCGGAGAAACCGCCAAACACCACCGAATGCACGGCACCCAACCGCGCACAGGCCAGCATGCCGACGAGCGCCTGGGGGATCATCGGCATGTAGATGATCACTCGGTCACCACGCCCCACCCCAAGGGCGCGCAGCATACCGGCGCACCGGGCCACGCGCGCTTGCAGCTGCTGGTAGCTGATGCGCTCCTGCACGCCTGTGGCGGGTGAGTCGTAAAGGATGGCGCAGCGCTCGCCTGCGCCATCCGCGACGTGGCGGTCCACGGCCAAGTGGCAGGTGTTCAGTTGGCCATCGGCGAACCAGCGGCCGCTGCCATCAGCCTGGGCAGTGAAGATCTGTTGCGGAAAGCGATGCCAGTCCAGTGCGGCGGCCTGTTCGCGCCAGAAACCTTCGGGGTCGTCGGCAGCGTGGGCATAGGCCTGCAGGTAGCTAGTCATGGGGTTCTCCTGGTTGCTGTTATTGTTTTGCCGGCCTTGCGGCCTGCTGTAATCCTCCCAGTCAGCGCGGAGAGTCGCTTGACCATCGGGCACAATTACTTGACCGCCGAGCGCTTGGCTGGCGCCTTCTGGCGTGCTGTTGCAGGGGCAACAGTGGTTTTACAGTCTGCTGTCTGCCATGCACTCGGACAGCAGGCGAACTTCGTGCAACTTGTTGATATTTTTGGGTTTGTCGATTGGCACGGTTGCTGCTCCTGTCTCCTCGAACCCCAAGGACTCTCAAGGAGCCTCCCCATGAGCCACGCCCCAATCAAGTTCGCCTACTGGGTCCCCAAGGTCAGCGGTGGCCTGGTGGTCAGCACCATCGAGCAGCGCACCAGCTGGGACATCGACTACAACCGCAAGCTTGCGCAAATTGCTGAAAAGGCCGGCTTCGACTACGCCCTGTCGCAAATCCGTTTCACAGCCGGTTACGGCGCCGACAACCAGCATGAGTCGGTCACCATCAGCCACGCGCTGCTGGCTGCCACAGAAAAACTCAAGGTTATCGCCGCCATCCTTCCGGGCCCCTGGAACCCGGCTCTGGCGGCCAAGCAGCTGGCCAGCATCGACCACTTCACCCATGGCCGTATCGCCATCAACGTGGTCTCGGGCTGGTTCAAGGGCGAGTTCCATGCCATCGGTGAGCCTTGGCTGGACCACGACGAGCGCTATCGCCGTTCCGAAGAGTTCATCCGCGCGCTGAAGGGCATCTGGACCCAGGACAACTTCACCTTCAACGGCGACTTCTATCGCTTTCGCAACTACAACCTCAAACCCAAGCCGCTGCAGCAGCCACACCCGGAGATTTTCCAGGGTGGTAGCTCGCGTGCTGCGCGGGACATGGCGGCGCGCGTGTCGGACTGGTACTTCACCAACGGCAACAGCGTCGAGGGGATCAAGGCCCAGGTCGACGATATCCGCGCCAAGGCGGCGGCCAACGGCCACTCGGTAAAGATCGGGGTCAATGCCTTCATCATCGCCCGCGACACCGAGGAACAGGCGCGCGCAGTGCTGCAGGAAATCATCGACAAGGCCAACCCCGAAGCGGTGCGGGCGTTCGGTCAGGAAGTGAAGCATGCGGGGTCGGCCAGCCCGGAGGGCGAGGGTAACTGGGCCAAGTCCAGCTTCGAGGACCTGGTGCAGTACAACGATGGTTTCAAGACCAACCTGATCGGCACGCCTCGGCAGATTGCCGAGCGAATCGTTGCTCTGAAGGCGGTGGGCGTCGACCTGATCCTTTCCGGGTTCCTGCATTTTCAGGAAGAAGTGGCGTATTTCGGTGAGCACGTGCTGCCATTGGTGCGCGAGCTGGAAGCCACGCACGGCGCGGAAAAAGCGGTGGCCTGAAGCCGGGGCAGGGCGGCCTTGGCACCCTGCCAGTATTGTCGGATTGTCGTGCAGGGGTTAGGTTTGCCGGCTCACTTCAAGGAAGACAACCCCATGAAACGGACCTTACCGCTGCTGTTCGCCTGCGCGATTTTCCCCCTGCAAGCCTGGTCGGCGCTTGAAGTCGGCCAGTTCACCCTGGGCATGCCCAAGCCCCAGGTCCTCGCCATTCTGCAGCAGCAGTTCGGTGAGGTAGAGCAATTCACCGGCTATCACTATCAGGTGCCTACCGAGTTTTTTCAGGGGGCCGGCCCGAAGGGAAATTACAACCTCGGCGGTATACCCGTCTCGAAAGTGAAGGCGTCCTTCAACGAGGCCGACCAGCTTCGCCAGGTGCAGGTGCAGTTGGACACCACCGACGAGGCGCGGGTCCAGCAGTTGCTGCCGATGACCAAGGACGCCAAGCGGGTGCCGCGTTCCGGTGGCCGGCTAGAAGCGTTTTCCGCAGACGGTGAGTTGGTTTACTGGGTGTCCAAAGACTGGGGCTGGACAGTGGTGACCATCGCCGACAAGGCCAGCTCGGCGAACAACATCAAGGCGCGGGCCAAGAGCGATGAGACCTTTGCCCAGCTCAATCGCAAGTTCGACAAGCTGATTGAAACGGCCAAGGCGGCGGAGGGGAAGGGCACGCCTTGAACTTTTGTGGGCATTGCTTTGTGTCGCGATGGGCTGCGTAGCAGCCCTCGTTGACCGTCAATACCGCTGCAGGTGCTCGGCGAACGTAGCCCCCTGATAGCGCTCACGGAACAACCCACGCTCCACCAGTCGCGGCACCACCTCATCCAGAAAACTGTACACCGAGCCAAACGAGCCTCCTGGCGCGGCGATAAAGCCATCCATTACCCCTGCCTCAGCCCAGTCGGCAATCTCGGCCACGGCATCATCGACCGTGCCGATCACCTGCCAGTGCGCCGCCGACAGCACTTCCGGGCGCATCAGCAGTTCTTCTGGCAATAGCGACTCGCGCTCGATCAGCCGGCGCAGCAGGCTTACATGGGTGCGGCTGGCACCGGGCAGCAACTGTAGCGGCGGCAGGTCGGTCGCTTGAATGCGCCGGTCGCTCGGCCAGTTGGTCAGGTCGATGCCGATCATCTTCTCGATAGCAGCAAACTTGCGCGGCTTGTCCACCTGGGCGTGGGTGTCCATGAACAGCTCGCGGGCCTGCTGACGGGTGGGCGCCAGGTACAGACTCAGGCCTGGCAGCAGGCGAATGTCATCGGCCTGGCGACCATGCTTTTGCGCACGGCGCGACAGATCGCGGCGCAGGTCGGCGGCGGCGGCCTGGTCGGGGGTAGGGGCAAACACGATGTCCGCGACACGGGCGGCAAAGTCGCGGCCGCTGTCGGATGCACCCGCCTGGATCAGTGGAATGCGCGCCCCCTGTTCGGGCAAGTTCAGTGGGCCCTGCACCTGCAGGAAGTCACCTTGGTGGTTGATCGGCAGGACCTGCGCCGGGTCGGCATACATTCCGTTCTCGCGGTCGATGCGCAGGGCCTGCTGCGGGAAGCTGCGCCATAGCCGCTGGACCACTTCGGTGAACTCGGCGGCGCGGGCGTAGCGTTGTTCTGCGCAGGGCATGGCCGCCAGGCCGAAGTTTTCGTGGCCCTGCAAGGCTGTGACGATGTTCCAGCCAACCCGGCCCTGGCTCAGCCAGTTCAGCGACTGTAGCTGACGCGCGACCAGGTAGGGCGGGAAGAAAGTGGTCGAGACCGTGGACACCAGGCCAATATGGTGGGTCTCGCGGGTAAGCGCGGCCAGTAGCACGGTGGGGTCGAGGCTGGTAAAGCCCGAGCCACTTGCCAGGGCATCGGCGACTACGCAACTGACATCAGGGCGGAACACGAAGTCCAGGTGCGCGGCTTCCGAGCGGCGCGCGATGTCCATGGCGAAATCGCTGCCGAACAGGGTTTCGACGCGGCTGTCGACGCGCCGCCAGCCCTCGCCGCTGAGCCAGGTGGGGGCGAGCGACATGCCGATGTGCAGGCCTTTTTTCAATTTCATCAGGGTCTCCGGTTGCTGGCTGTTGCGGGTTGGGGCCGCGAAGCGGCCCGGTTGACATCAGAAGGCGCCTTTGACACCCACTCCCACGGTACGCGGCTCGGTCATGCTCGCTTCGATACCGCCTATCCCCCGGTTGGTTTGCATATAGGTAGGGGTGCGTTCGTCGAACACGTTTTTCACGTAGGTGTACACCTGCACCTGGTCGCTGAAGCGGTAGCTCATGCGCGCGTCGGCCACGGTGTAGCCGTCGATGGCATAGCTTTTGGTGTTGGCAACGTCCGAGTAGTAACCGTCGATGTGCCGCACCTGGGCATTGAGGTTGACGCGGTCAGTGATGTCCCAGCTCGGGCCGAAGCTGACGGTGTAACCGGGCGAACGGGCAAATTCGTTGCCGGCATAGCGGTTGTTGGCGTCGATTTCGTCGATGCGGGTTTGCAGGGCACCCGCGCTGGCCTTGAGGGTCAGGTTATCCAGCACGCGGTAGTCCGCCGACAGCTCGAAGCCATAGGCATGGGCCTTCTCGGCGTTGATGGTGTAGGACTGGGTCAGGCCCGAGGCCAGCACCACCGGGATGTTGTACTGGGCATCTTGCATGTCCATGTAGAACAGGTTGGCGTTCAGGTGCAGGCGGTCGTCCAGCAGGCTGGCGCGGGCGAACAGCTCGTAGTTCCACATGCGCTCATCGTCGAACGCCTCGAAGCGCTTGCTGCTTAGGTTGAGCGACACACCACCCGGGTTGTAGCCGCGGCTGACCATGCCGCCGACGGTCCACTGCGGGGTCAGGGCGTAGGCCAAAGACACCTTGGGCAGGAGCGCGGTGAAGGTCTTGTCGTAGTCCAGCCCATTGGCGGCGAACGGCGAAGTGCCGCTGCGCTGGATCTGGTCCTGCTGCAGGCGCAGGGCAGTGGTGAGCGTCCAGCGGTCATTGAGGCGGTAGCTGACCTCACCGAATACGCCCAGGTTGCGCTTGGTGTCGTCGAAGTCCGAGATGCCGCCGTAATACAGGATTTCGTCCGAGTCGGTGCGCGCCAGGTACAGGCCAGCCATACCGCTGAGGGTGTCCAGTTGCTCGCCGAAGGTGATGCGGCTTTCGTTGGAGAAGTTTTTCTGGCGAATGTCGGCATCTCCGCCGTTCGCCACGCCAATCACCCGATGCACGTTGGACAGCGAATACTGGGTCTGGTTGAACAGCTTCATGCCGTTGTCCAGTTCGTAATCCACGTCGACGATGTGCGTGTTGCTCTGTTGGTGCCAGCTGGGCATGGTGGCGCCGGTGTGGTCCAGCTTGTGGAACGGCCGCGAGGCTGCTTCCTGGGTGGGGCGATTGGAGTCGCCGTGGGCGAAGGTGTACTTCAGACCCAGGCCGGGCACCGCATCAGGCAGCCACAGCAGCTTGCCACGCAGGTTCAGGGCGCGGAAATCCTGGTCGGTGTTGTGGCTGGCAAACGAGGGGTTGGTGTAGTCGATGAAGGTGTCGCGCGCTGCATAGTCCAGTGCCAGGCGCCCGGCCAGGTTGTCGCTGAGTGGGCCGGAGACTGCCAGCGAAGAGCGCCGTGAGTGGTAGCTGCCGATCTCGGCCTGGTAGGCCGCCTCCGGGGTGAAGGTCGGGTCCTTGGTCTTGACCACGATGGCGCCGGCAATGGCGTTGGCACCCTGGCTGGTGGTCTGCGGGCCGCGGTACACCTCGATGCTGTCCACGTCCCACACCGATGGCGCGCCAAAGTACATCTCGTTGTAGTTCAGGTAGTGCCCGTCAAGGTTGATGGTGGCGCGCGGCACAGTACCGCCCCAGAACACGTTGGCGCCGTTGTTCGGCCCCTGGGTGTCCTGGCCGCGAATGATCGGCGCGCCCACCGTGTCGGTGTAGATCACATTGGGGACGTCGTTGAGCACTTCGTGTACCGAGGCATTGCCGGTCTTGAGGCTGTCGATTTCGCTGGCGCTTTTCACCGACACCGACGAAGCGGTGTTGCGCAGGTCACGTTCGACCTTTTCGCCGCTGACCAGCACGGGGGTGAGCACCAGCTGCGAGCTGCCGGCAGTGGTGGGCTGGTCGGCCAGGGCGTGGGGGGCTGCGAGCAGGGTAGACAGGGTCAGCACACCGAATCCATGGCTGAACGAGCGTTGCGCAGGGTACTTCAAGACAACCTCCAAATGAGAACGATCCTCGTTTGCGCTGCAAGGTATCACGGTGCCATTGCGTTCCGCAATAAAGAATCTATTCCTCAGAGTGGTATGCTGATGCTTGGCCTAGCCGGCGTGCGCGCCAGGCCGGGGCCGCTGGCGGTATGATGGGCAGCCGCGCTTGCCGGCCACCCTAGTGATGCCTGGCGGAAAAACCAGAAATGAGGAGATAGCCCCGTTGAACACTTTGCAGTCCCCCGCCGACACGGAGCCGGAGCGCCCGGGCGAGAAGCGTTCCGGCACCATTCAGTCGGTGTCTATCGCTGCGCGGTTCCTGAATGTACTGGCCAATGCGGAGAATGAACTGAGCCTGGGTGAGGTGGCCCGGCGCACAGGCACCGGCGGTTCCACGGCGCACCGCTACCTGCAGAGCCTGGTCAAGGAGGGGCTGGCCAAGCAGGACCCGGCCAGTGCGCTGTATGACCTGGGCCCGGCCGCGCTCAGCATCGGTATCGGCGCCCTCAAGCGTGTGGATGCCGTGGAAATTGCCGCCCAGCACATGAAGGGGCTGGCCCAGCGGCATGCCGCCAGCGGCGGGGTGGCGATCTGGACCGACCGGGGCCCGACACTGGTGCGTTGGTACCGCAGCGCTTACTTCTCGATCAACCCCCTGGCTCTGGGCGATATCCTGCCGATCGACAACACGGCCTGCGGGCTGATTTTCCAGGCGTTCCTGCCCAAAGCTACCATCGAGGCGGCGCGCAAGCTACAGCCGGCGCATTTTCGTGGCACCCCGCCCAGTGCCAAAGTGCTGGAGCAGATCCGCCAGCATTGCTGGGCCGAATTGACCAGCCACTTGCTGTCCAGCGTGACCGGGCAAGCGGCGCCGGTGTTCGATGCGCAGCAGGAGATTGTTTGTGTGATGACTACGGTGACCGACCTGGGGCAGTTGCGTACACCGGAGGATCGCCAGGCGTTGTTCCATGAGGCAGGGTTGGTCAACCAGGCGACCGGTGGGCGCATGCTGGGTGCGCCGGCGCCGGTGCTGCCGGCATGAGCGCAGGTCTTACTGTTCGCCGGGTTGAGGCTCGCGTCGCCCACGTGGCACCAGCATAGGCGTCCCGCTCACCGGGTCGTCAATCACCAGCCCGGATAACCCAAAGACCTGCTGCACCAGCGCCTCGGTGAAGATCTGCGCCGGCGCCCCCTGAGCGACGATGGCGCCTTCACGCATGGCCACCAAGTGGCTGGCATAACGGCAGGCCTGGTTCAGGTCGTGTAGCACCGCCACGACGGTGCGCCCCTGTCGGTTCAGGTCGCGCAGCAACTCCAGCAATTCATACTGGTGGGCGATATCCAGGTAAGTGGTGGGCTCATCCAGCAGCAACAGTGGGGTGTCCTGCGCCAGCACCATGGCAATCCACACGCGCTGGCGCTGGCCGCCAGACAATGCCTGCACCGGGCGCTCGGCCAGCGCCTCGATGCCGGTCGCATGCATCGCGCGCTGTACCGCCTGTTCATCCTCGGGTGACCACTGTTGCCACAGACGCTGGTGCGGATAGCGGCCGCGCGCGACCAGTTCGGCTACGCGAATGCCGTCCGGTGCGCTGGCACTTTGCGGCAGCAGGGCCAGGCGCCGGGCCACGTCCTTGGCCGGGCGCTGCTGAATGTCCTGGCCATCGAGCAGCACCTGGCCGCAGCTGGGCACCAACAGCCGCGACAGTGCTGCCAGCAGGGTCGATTTACCGCAGGCGTTGGGGCCGATTATCACAGTGAAGGCACCGTCCTGGATGTCCAGCGACAGATCGTGCGACAGGGTTCTTTGGTCGCGGCGCAGGGTCAGCGCGCGGGCTTGCAGGCGAGGGCTCATGGCGGGTCCTTGGCAATCCGGTATTTTGCGGAACGTATTCTACATGATGGAATTATCTGTATGAGAAGTATTATCATGCGCAGCTGATTCCCTCTGAGCGAAGCCGAGCAATGAAGCGTTTTCGAGTTTGTGCAGCACTGGCCGCCGTCGCCCTGGCGCTGGCTGGGGTGATCCCGAGTGCAATAGCCGCGCCCGCGCGAATCGTCTCTACCACACCGAGCGTGACCGGCATCCTGCTGGCCATGCAGGCCCCCTTGGTGGCCAGCGCCGCCGCCACGCCTAGCCGCCTGACCGATGACAAGGGCTTCTTCTCGCAATGGGCAGCTGTGGCCGACCAGCGTGATGTGCAGGTGCTGTACCGTAACCTGCAGTTCGACATCGAGGCCGTGGTGGCCAGCGCCCCCGACTTGCTGGTGGTGTCTGCCACCGGTGCCGACAGCGCCGCGCCGCACCTGGCCGAGCTGAAAGCCCAGGGCGTGCCGACGCTGGTGGTCAACTACTCCAACCAGTCCTGGCAGGACCTGGCTACCGAGCTTGGAGAAAAGACCGAACTGCAACAGCAGGCCAAGGCGGTGATCCAGCGGTTCGACGACTACACCCGCGAAACGGCAGCCCGCCTGACCCCCTCGCCAAGGCCGGTCGTCCTGATCGGCTACAACATCGGTGGCAGTTATTCCATCGGCCGCACATTCAGCCCGCAGGCAAGGCTGCTGACCGCACTCGGCTTTCAAGTGCGTGAACTGCCCGAGGCGATGGCGGGGCAGGTGATTCGCGCCACCGAATTCCAGTTCATTTCCCGCGAAAACCTGGTCGCCGCCATCGGTGATGCGGATGTGTTCCTGCTCAGCGCCGACGACAAAGATGCCCAAGCCTTCCTCCACGACCCAGTGCTGGCCAACCTGCGCGCGGTGCAGCACAAGCGCGTGTACCCGTTGGGGCCCAGTTCGTTCCGCATCGACTACTATTCCGGGCGGCAGATGCTCGACACCGTCGCCGGCTACTTCCACTGACCATGGCTGGCCCGACTTTGCGCCCTGCGCTGCTGGCAGGGCTATTGCTGCTGTTCATGGCGGCGCTGGCGAGCCTGCTGATTGGCTCGCATCCGATTACCGTCGGCGTGGTATTCGACGCCCTCTACCAGCCCGACCTGCTGAACGATGAGCACCTCATCGTGCGTGAGTTACGCGTGCCACGCACGTTGGTGGCGCTGCTGGCTGGCCTCGCGCTGGGGGCAGCGGGTACTTTGATGCAGGCACTGACACGCAACCCGCTGGCCGAACCGGGGCTGCTGGGCGTGAATGCCGGCGCCGCGCTCGCGGTCATCCTAGGCGTAGCATTGTTTGGTCTGACCCAGGTCAGCCAGTACATCCCGCTGGCCTTTTTCGGCGCTGGCATCGCCGGAGTTGTCGTGTTTCTGCTTGGCCAGGCCGGCGCTGCCGACAGCAGCCCGGTGCGCCTGGTACTGGCCGGGGCAGGGCTGAGCATGCTGCTGGCCTCGCTCACGGCCATCCTCGTGCTCAACACCCCACCTCAGGTCTATGACCATTTCCGCAATTGGGCGGCCGGCTCGTTGGCCGGCAGCAGTACGGCTGCGCTGCCATTGCCGACCTTGGCGATCGCCTTGGGCCTGGCCCTGGCCGCCGCCTTGATGCCACAACTCAATGCCTTGGCGCTGGGCCGAGATCTGGGCCGGGCGTTGGGCGTGAATGTGCGCCTGACCTGGGCGCTGGCCTGCGTGGCGCTGATGTTGCTGGCCGGCAGTGCTACCGCCATTGCCGGGCCGATCGGTTTCGTCGGGTTGGTGGCTCCGCACCTGGCACGATCGCTGGTGGGGCCGGACTACCGGCGCATGCTGCCCTATGCCGCGCTGATCGCTGCGCTGTTGCTGCTGGGCGCCGACCTGCTGGGCCGCGTGCTGGCGGCACCCGCGGAGCTGGCCGCCGGGACCCTGGCGCTGTTGCTTGGTGGGCCGGCCTTTATCGTATTGATTGGCAGGTTTCGCCTATGTCAGCTGTGAATGGGTTGCGTGTGCTTCGATGCGGGCCCCTGAGCCTGCGTTTCAGTTTGCGGGCCGTGCTGGTCGGCAGTGCACTGTCGCTGTTGGTGATGGGCCTGGCGGTGTTGCTGCTGGGTACGGGTAGCCTGCCGATCCATGCAGGCCAGGTGTTGACCAGCCTGTTTGGGCAGGGTGACAACGAGATGGCCAGCCGCATTGTCATCCGCGTGCGTTTGCCGCGGGTACTCACGGCAATGCTGGTGGGCGCGGCGCTGGGCATGGCTGGGGCAATCTTCCAGTCGATCGCGCGCAATGCTCTGGGTTCGCCCGATGTCATTGGCTTTACCACAGGCGCTGCGAGTGGTGCCATCGTGCAAATCATCCTGTTCGATGCCGGCCCGTTGGCCACGGCGTTGGCCGCTGTTGCAGGCGGCATGCTTACCGCGTTGCTGGTGTTGCTGTTGGCGCGTCGCGGGCAGGGCGGCCAGGGTTACCGGCTGGTGCTGGTGGGTATAGGCATGGGCGCCACGCTGTCGGGCCTCAACCAGCTGCTGCTGGTCACCGGCGACCTCGACCAGGCACTGTTCGCCCAGCTGTGGCTGGCCGGTTCGCTCAACACTCGTACCTGGGCCCATGTGTTGCCTGCCACGCTGGGGTTGGCACTGATGGTACCGGTGGCCCTGCTGTACAAGCGTGAACTGGCACTGATGGAAATGGGCGATGGCATGGCTGGCCAGTTGGGCGTGGCGGTGGAGCGTTCGCGGTTGCGCCTGGTGCTTGCAGCGGTAGGGCTTACTGCCATTGCCACTGCCGCAGCCGGGCCGATTGCTTTCATCGCCCTGGCTGGCCCGCAATTGGCGCGGCGGCTTACGCGTACTGCGGGGGTGCCATTGCTGTGTGCCGCCTTGATGGGCGCGGCGCTGCTGCTGGTGGCCGATTGGCTGAGCCAACGCCTGGCGGCCACGGCGCAGTTGCCGGTGGGGTTGGTGACCGGAGTATTGGGTGGTTGCTACCTGCTGTGGCTGATTACGGCTCAGCGTCAAGGGTCTGGAGCAGGGTGAAGCCTGGCTGGCCGGCCTCCTGACCACAGGTCGGTTTCAGGATGCGCCTGGTCGCTCGCACGCAACCCCTCGACGCCACAAGTGCCATGCTTGCAGGATGCCCAGGGACCAGCGCGCGCAGATGTGCGGCCGTGGGCAAGGAGGCCGCCAGTACCACGCAACCGTGACGTGGCCGGCGCGCCGCAGCAGAACACGCCGGACACCTGCCCTCACAATCATTCAGGCAGGGTCCGTGATGCCGAGGTCCGCTGTATGCCTGATGAATTGCTCCACCTGCCCGATATCCAGCGCATTCTGGCCCGCGACAAGGCCACCCCTGGGGCCCTGTTGCCGATCCTGCATGCCATCCAGCACGACATCGGTTACATCCCCGATGCGGCTGTCCCCGAAATCGCTCATGCCCTGAACCTTAGCCTGGCCGAGGTGCGCGGGGTGATCAGCTTCTACCACGATTTCCGCACCGCGCCGCCTGCCCGTCATACTCTGCGCCTGTGCCGCGCCGAGTCGTGTCAGAGCCGTGGCGCCGAGGCCCTGGCCGCGCAGCTGCGTGAACAGCTGGCACTGGACGATCATGGCACCAGCGCCGACGGCGCCATCAGCCTTCGGCCGGTGTATTGCCTGGGCGCCTGTGCCTGCTCGCCGGCGCTGGAGCTGGACGGCCAAGTGCACGCGCGCCTCACCCCCGAGCGCCTGCGCGCCCTGGTCAATGGTTGCCGGGAGGACGCTGCATGCTGACCCTGTACATTCCCTGCGATTCGGTCGCCCGCGCCGTGGGTGCCGATCAGGTCGTCGAGGCCTTGCAGCGCGAGGCCGAGCGCCGCCAGTTGCCTCTGGACATCCAACGCACCAGCTCACGCGGGTTGTACTGGCTGGAGCCGCTGATCGAGTGCGACAGTGCGCAAGGGCGCCAGGGCTTCGGCCCGGTTACCCCGCAGGACGTGCCGTCCCTGCTCGATGCCCTGGCCGGTGATCCTGGTGGCCACTCACTGGCACTGGGCGCGGTCGAAGAAATACCTTACCTCAAGACCCAGCAGCGCCTGTTGTTCGCCCGCGCCGGCATCACCCGCCCGTTGTCGCTGGATGACTACCGCGCCCACGGCGGTTTCGCAGGGCTGGAGGCAGCCGTGGCCCTGGACGGTGCCGACGTGGTCGCTGCAGTACTCGATTCCGGTCTGCGTGGCCGTGGTGGCGCGGCGTTCCCGGCTGGCATCAAGTGGCGCACCGTGCGTGACGCCGATGCCGGGCAAAAATACGTGGTGTGCAACGCCGACGAGGGTGACTCCGGCACCTTTGCCGACCGCATGCTGATGGAGGGCGACCCCTTCCTGCTGATCGAGGGCATGATCATTGCCGGCCTCGCCGTCGGGGCCGACAAGGGATACATCTATGTACGCTCGGAATATCCCGACGCTATCCGCTCGCTTGACCAGGCCTTCACCATTGCCCGTGATGCGGGGTACCTCGGCACTGACGTAGCCGGCAGCGGCCTGGCGTTCGACCTGGAAGTGCGGGTGGGCGCCGGCGCCTATATCTGCGGCGAAGAAACCGCGTTGCTCGAATCCATCGAAGGCAAGCGCGGCATCGTCCGCGCCAAGCCCCCACTGCCCGCGCTGCAAGGCCTGTTCGGCTTGCCGACGCTGGTGCACAACGTGCTTACCCTGGCTTCGGTGCCCATCATTCTGGCCAAGGGCGCGGCGTTCTATCGCGATTTCGGCATGGGCCGCTCGCTGGGCACCATGCCGTTCCAGCTGGCCGGTAACATCCGCCAGGGTGGCTTGGTGGAGCGTGCGTTCGGCCTGACCCTGCGCGAACTGGTGGACGGTTACGGCGGTGGCACGGCCAGTGGCCGGCCGCTGAAGGCCGCGCAGGTCGGGGGGCCGCTTGGTGCCTGGGTACCCCCCAGCCACTTCGACACGCCGCTGGACTATGAAGCCTTCGCCGCCATGGGCGCGATGCTCGGCCACGGCGGTGTAGTGGTGGCCGACGACACCCTGAACATGGCCAGCATGGCGCGTTTCGCCCTGCAGTTCTGCGCCGAGGAGTCCTGTGGCAAGTGCACCCCATGCCGCATCGGCTCGACGCGGGGCATGGAAGTGGTCGACCGGCTGATCGCCAGCAGCGACCTCGCTGAACGCCACGACCAGGCGCTGGTGCTGCGCGACCTGTGCGACACGATGCAGTACGGCTCGCTGTGCGCCATGGGTGGCATGACCGCCTACCCGGTGGCCAGTGCGCTCAAGTACTTCCCTGCCGATTTTGGGCTGACCACCACGGAGGCCGCGCAGTGATCAATTTCTTCGACCCCGCTTCTGATAAAAACAGCGACCTCGGCACCCCGGCCCGTGACAGCGACGTGCAGGTCAGCCTGAGCATCGACGGCCGCGCCATCAGTGTGCCCGCCGGCACCTCGGTGATGCGCGCCGCCGCGATGCTCGGCACCAGCATCCCCAAACTGTGCGCCACCGACAGCCTTGAAGCCTTCGGCTCGTGCCGCATGTGCATGGTGGAAATCGAAGGCATGCGCGGCTACCCGGCGTCCTGCACCACGCCGGTCAGCGAAGGCATGGTGGTACGTACCGAAACCCCGCGCCTGGCCGGCCTGCGCCGCAACGTGATGGAGCTGTACATTTCCGACCACCCGCTGGACTGTCTGACCTGCTCGGCCAACGGTAACTGCGAGCTGCAGACCGTGGCTGGCCAGGTGGGCCTGCGCGAGGTGCGCTATGGCTATGACGGCGCCAACCACCTGGCCGAGAAAAAGGACGTTTCCAACCCGTATTTCGACTACGAGCCGAGCAAGTGCATCGTTTGCAGCCGCTGCGTGCGCGCCTGCGAGGATATCCAGGGCACATTTGCCCTGACCATTACCGGGCGTGGTTTTGAATCGCGGGTAGCGGCAGCGGGTGGTGATGACTTCCTCACTTCCGAGTGCGTGTCGTGCGGCGCCTGCGTGCAGGCCTGCCCGACTGCGACCCTGACGGAAAAGAGCCTGGTGCAACTTGGCCAGCCTGAGCGTTCGGTCATTACCACGTGCGCCTACTGCGGCGTTGGCTGTTCGTTCCGCGCCGAAATGAAGGGCGACCAGCTGGTGCGCATGGTCCCGGACAAGAACGGCGGCGCCAACCATGGCCACGCCTGCGTCAAAGGCCGCTTCGCCTGGGGTTATGCCACCCACCCGGACCGCATTACCAAGCCGATGATTCGCAAGCGCCTGGAAGACCCGTGGCAGGAAGTGAGCTGGGACGAGGCGGTGACCTATGCCGCCAGCGAGTTCCGCCGCATCCAGCTCAAGTACGGGCGCGACGCCATTGGCGGCATCACCTCCAGCCGCTGCACCAACGAAGAAGCCTACCTGGTGCAGAAATTGGTGCGCACGGCATTCGGCAACAACAACGTCGATACCTGCGCGCGGGTGTGCCATTCGCCCACTGGCTATGGCCTGAAGCAGACCCTGGGTGAATCGGCGGGCACGCAAAGCTTCGATTCGGTGATGCAGGCCGACGTGGTGCTGGTGATCGGCGCCAACCCCACCGATGCTCACCCGGTGTTTGGTTCGCAACTCAAGCGTCGCTTGCGCCAGGGGGCTCGGCTGATCGTGATCGACCCACGGCGTATCGACCTGGTCGACTCGCCGCACGCCCGTGCCGAGCTGCATCTGCAACTGCGCCCAGGCACCAACGTGGCCATGCTCAACGCCCTGGCCCACGTGATAGTCACCGAGGGCCTGCTGGCTCAACGCTTCATCGATGCCCGCTGCGAAACCGAAGACTTCGCCCGCTGGCGCGACTTCGTCAGCCTGGCAGACAACGCCCCCGAGGTGCTCGGCCCGGTCTGTGGTGTGCCTGCCGAGCAGATCCGCGCCGCTGCGCGGTTGTATGCCACCGGCGGCAACGCAGCCATCTATTACGGCTTGGGCGTGACCGAGCACAGCCAGGGTAGTACTGCGGTGATGGGCATCGCCAACCTGGCCATGGCCACCGGCAATATCGGCCGCGAGGGGGTAGGGGTGAACCCGTTGCGCGGGCAGAACAACGTGCAGGGTTCGTGCGACATGGGTTCGTTCCCCCACGAGCTGCCCGGCTACCGGCATATCTCCAACGAGGGCGTGCGCGCCGAGTTCGAACGAGCCTGGGGCGTGACCCTGCAGCCCGACCCTGGTCTGCGCATTCCCAACATGTTCGAGGCTGCGTTGGACGGCAGCTTCAAAGCGTTGTACTGCCAGGGTGAGGACATCGCCCAGAGCGACCCTAACACCCAGCACGTCACGGCAGCCTTGCACGCCATGGAGTGCGTGGTGGTGCAGGATATTTTCCTCAACGAAACCGCCAAGTTCGCCCATGTTTTCCTGCCGGGCAGTTCATTCCTGGAAAAGGACGGCACTTTCACCAATGCCGAGCGGCGCATTTCGCGGGTGCGCAAGGTCATGGAGCCGCTGGCCGGCAAGGCCGACTGGGAAGCCACCGTGGCCCTGGCCAACGCCCTGGGCTACCCGATGAACTACCGCCACCCGTCCGAGATCATGGACGAGATCGCTCGCCTGACGCCGACCTTCCGCCGGGTAAGCTACGCCGAGATCGACCGCCATGGCAGCCTGCAATGGCCATGCAACGATGCTGCACCCGATGGCACACCGACCATGCACATCGACCAGTTCGTGCGTGGCAAGGGCCGCTTCATGCTTACCGGCTACGTGCCCACCGACGAAAAGGTCAACAACCGCTATCCGCTGCTGCTGACCACCGGGCGCATCCTCAGCCAGTACAACGTCGGGGCTCAGACCCGGCGTACCGGCAACGTCGCCTGGCATGACGCCGACCGTTTGGAGATCCACCCGACCGACGCCGAAAGCCGTGGCATTCAGGACGGTGACTGGGTGGGAATCGGCAGCCGCGCCGGGCAGACCGTGCTGCGTGCCAAGGTCAGCGCACGGGTGGCGCCGGGCGTGGTGTACACCACGTTCCACTTCCCTGAATCGGGGGCGAACGTGATCACCACCGACAACTCCGACTGGGCCACCAACTGCCCCGAGTACAAGGTGACGGCTGTGGAAGTGGTGAAAGTGTTCCAGCCATCACAATGGCAAAAGCGCTACCAGGACTTCAGTGATGAACAGCGGCGGCTGCTGATAGAGCGCCGCACAGCGGAAAAAGCCGAGGTGCGCCGATGAGCAGTGACAACCTGGTCAAGATGGCCAACCAGATTGCCCATTACTTCGACAGTGAGCCAAACCGGGCGCTGGCGGTGCAGGGGGTGCGGCAGCATTTGCAAAGCTTCTGGACGCCGGCCATGCGCCGGCAACTGGCGGAGTGGATCGAGGCCAACGCAGGGGAGGGCCTGGACCCGAAGGTGCGCGAGGCGATGGCCTAGCGGGCCTGCGCGGTCCCTGTAGGAGCGGCCTTGTGTCGCGAAAGGGCCGCGAAGCGGCCCCAGATTTCAGCTTTGATGCATAAATTTCTGGGGCCGCCTTGCGGCCCTTTCGCGACACAAGGCCGCTCCTACAGGGACCGCGCCAATCGTGGCAATTGCGTCAGCCGCGGGCCAGTTCGGCCTGGTGGGCGATGGCTTCTTCGCTCTTGAGCACCAGCACATCGCCCTCGAGCGCATCCAGCACCACCTCGGAAGTATTGCCAATCAACGCCCCGGAAATCCCCGTGCGGCACACCGTACCGATCACCGTCACAACCGCATCAAGCTCCTTCTCGGTATGCGGAATCAGCACATCCGCCGGCCCTTCGGCCACGTGTAGGCACGCTTCACTGATGCCGTACTCGGCCTGGAACGCCTTGCACGCTTCGCGGTAACGTTTTTCGATGGTATCGCTCAGTTGGTATGCCGGGTCCGAGGCCGACAGCATTGGCGACGGGTGGGCGCTGATGACATGCAGCTCGCCCTTGGCCAGTTTGGCAATCTCGAAGCCATGGTCGATGATGCTGGCATGCAGGCGGCGGTGGTCCTCGTCCTGGTTGCCCACGTCCACTGCAGCCAGAATCTTGCCCCCAGTCCACGGCCGTTCGCTCTTGACCATCAGCACAGCGCACGGGCACTGGCGCAGCAGCTTCCAGTCGCTGGGGGTGAGCAGGGCCTTCTTCAGCGGGTTGTCCGGGCGGTGTTCCTTGATCACCAACTCGCAGCCCTCGGCCTGCTGCACATAGATGATGGTGTCGTGCAGGTTGTCGCGCCAGGCCTCTTCGTGGGTGATGTTGTCGTACCCGTCATCATGCAACTGGCTGCTCAACAGGCTCAGTAGTGCACTGTGATCATGCCGTTTGTCGCACATCAGCAGGTGCAGGCGTGCGCCAGTGACGCCAGCGATCAGCTTGGCCCGGGTCAGCGCCCGGCTGTGGGCGTGCTCAGGGTCGAGGACGACG
Organism: Pseudomonas sp. NBRC 111140; assembly: GCF_001320885.1. Lineage (NCBI taxonomy): Bacteria > Pseudomonadati > Pseudomonadota > Gammaproteobacteria > Pseudomonadales > Pseudomonadaceae > Pseudomonas > Pseudomonas sp. NBRC 111140. Next base: position 58,009 of record NZ_BCBQ01000013.1, on the reverse strand, counting down.
AGGATGCTGCGGACGGCTTGCATGGGCGTGAACTCCCTCAAAGGTGGCGACCAATGCCTGACTATAGTCGGCGCTTCCCCCGCTGGCGCTTGATATACGTCAAGCATAGTCACTGGCGCCACCCGCCGCCGTCGGTATAATCGCCGCCTCTGCCTGTTCCTGTGGTTGCACGTTTATGTCCCTGATCCCCGAAATCGACGCTTTTCTTGGTTGCCCGACGCCAGATGCCTGGATCGAAGCGGCGCTCGCCGACCAGGAAACCCTGCTGATCGACCACAAGAACTGCGAGTTCAAGGCCGCCAGCACGGCCCTGAGCCTGATGGCCAAATACAACACGCACCTTGATCTGATCAACATGATGTCGCGCCTGGCCCGCGAGGAGCTGGTGCACCATGAGCAGGTGCTGCGCCTGATGAAGCGCCGTGGTGTGCCGCTGCGCCCGGTGTCGGCGGGGCGCTATGCGTCGGGGCTGCGCCGCCTGGTACGTGCCCACGAGCCAGTGAAACTGGTGGATACGCTGGTGGTGGGGGCGTTCATCGAGGCGCGCAGCTGTGAGCGCTTCGCTGCGCTGGTGCCGCACCTGGATGAAGAACTGGGCCGCTTCTACCACGGTTTGTTGAAAAGTGAAGCGCGCCACTACCAGGGCTACCTGAAACTGGCGCACAACTACGGCGATGAGGCGGACATCGCCCGCCGCGTGGAACTGGTGCGCGCTGCGGAAATGGAACTGATCCAGTCACCGGACCAGGAACTGCGCTTCCACAGCGGTATACCGCAGGCACTAGCCGCCTGAGTCGCAGCAGGCGGCCCTGGGTTCAGTCGCGCCGGCCCAGCAACAGGCCGATCACCAGGCCGAGGCCGGCGGAAATGGCCACGGTCTGCCAGGGGTGGCCGCCAATATAATCCTGAGTGGCGTCCACCACCGGTTGCGCCTTGTCCCGCACATTGCCTGCGGCCTGGCGCGCCTGTTTCAGTTTGAGGCTGACCTGCGCCCGCAGGGTTTCTGCTTCTTCGCCCACCAGGGCGGCACTGTCGTTCAGCAGTTTTTCCGATTCTTCGATCAGCGATTGCAGTTCGCTGAATACCTGGTCCTTGATCTGATCGCTGTCCGCCAGCGTGGCGTTTTTCCGGGCCATGAACTCGTCCTCGTCGATGGGGGGTGTGAACAATGGATACCGCCACGTCGGGAAAGTTGCGGCGGCTTTCCGATGTTGCGTTGCCTGGGTGTAAGATAGCGGCCATTTTCAAACCTGCAGGTACCTTCATGAGTTTCAATCTGGCCAACATGAGCTTCGAGGAACGGGCGCAGATCGAGGCAGAGAAGGCTCGGCTGTTCGAGATGTGGCAGAACAACCTGGGCAAGGCCAAGGGCGATGCGGCCCGGCTGATTGCCGAAAAGCCACGGCGCAAGGGCAAGTGGGCCGAGTGGGTACGCGCCGAACTGGACGCCATGACGCCGCCCGAGTACGCCAGCATGGTGCGCAGCGAAGTCAACAAGCTGATGGCCGCGGCCAGCGCCAACCGCTGAGCACACCCCACCGGGCGTTTACCAGTAAGCGCCCTTGGGCAGGTCCAGCTTGCCCTCGTCGGTAAAGCGCACGGTGCCCAGCGGCCCGCCGGCCAGCTTGCCGCGCAGCGTGTAGGGCAAACCCTGCAGCGACTCTACCTTGCCCAGCCCATAGGCCTGGCGCAGGAAGGAAAACGCCGTGATGCTGACGGGCACCACGATTACCGCTTCGTCATATCGGCCAATATGGCCCTGCTGGTCGCTAACCCCGGCCGCTAGCGGCTGGCCGTTGACTTCCAGGTTGATGGCGACACCGTTGTAATCGATCGGCGCCTCGTTGGGGTTCTGTACCCGCATTTTCACCGCCATGCGCAGCTCCAGCTCCTGGCCGGGCAGTGGCTCGATGCCGATCACGCTGATGTTGACCGGGTCGCGTGGCTGGAACAGGGCGCAGGCACCTAGGCCATACGCCATCAGCAGGACGAGAAACAGGCGGATACAGTGGTGCAGGCGGGCAGTCATTGAGGGCGACCTTGCCAAAGTGAGCGAACGGTCAGTGTGGCAAATGCGCGTCGGCGTTGAAAGTATCCTCGCAGATGAAAGATACTGTTTCTCATTAACGTCCGATAACTCATCTTACTGGCAGTTTCCAAACCCATGCTGACGTCACCCGTGTCGGGCCTGCTGGCGACTTTCCAGGAGCACTACGACGACCTGTTGCAGTTCCTGACCCGGCGCATGAGCGACCGCCAGCGCGCCGCCGACGTGGCGCAGGAAACCTATCTGAAACTGGTGAACATCGACGAGCAGGCGGTGCCGGTGTTGCATGCGCGCAGTTTCATCTTTCGCGTGGCCGGCAACCTGGCAATCGATGCCTTGCGCCGCGAGAAGCGCATCGCCGCCAGCCACGACGACAGTGACGGCGCCTGTGAGGTGGCCTGCCCGGCACCGGCGCCCGAGGCGGCATTGCTGGCCCGCGAGCGCCTGCGGATTCTTGACCAGGCGCTGTTGCAACTGCCCGACAACGCCCGCCGGGCGCTGTTGCTCAACCGCGTCGAAGGCCTGACCCAGAAGCAGATCGCTCAACGCCTGGGCGTTTCCGAGAGCATGGTGGCGAAGTACATCGGCCAGGCGCTGCGCCATTGCCGCGGTTGGCTTAAGCAGGCGGGTGTGGCGGCGTCCGTGGTGGTGCTGGTCGCCGCCGTGGCGGGTTGGCGGCAGGCGCCGATGCTGCTGGCGGATTACCACACTGCTGTCGGCGAGCGGCAGATCATTACGTTGGCTGATGGCACGCGGGTGACGCTGAACAGCGCCAGTGCCATGAGCGTCGTTTTCAGTGAGCATGAGCGGCGTGTGGTGCTTGATGCCGGTGAAGCATTGTTCGAGACCGCTGCTGATTCACGGCCGTTTGTGGTCGATACCGCCGGTGAGCGGGTGCAGGGCACTGCCGCGACCTTCAGCGTGCGCCGCGATGGCCACGTGGTGTTGGCGCACGGTGAGGCCAAGGTAGGTCAACGCGAACTGGCGGTAGCGGCCGATGCCGGCATGCAAATGGCCTGGCAGCGCGGCAAGCTGATCTTCAACGGCAAGCCGCTGGGGCAGGTACTGGAGGAGCTTGAGCGATACCGCCATGGGCGCATTGTGCTGTCCGACAGCAAGCTGGCAGCGATGGAGGTGAGCGGGGTATTTGATCTGGATGAGCCTGAGGCCCTGTTGCGGACGCTTGAGCAGCGATATGGCCTGAAGGTTACCTACCTGCCGTGGTTGGCCGTGGTGTATTGATCGGCCTGCAGCGACCTCGTCGCAGTACAGAAATAAAAATATTTTCCATTTGGCACTGCAAGTTCGTGCAAGCCAGATCGTCGTAGTGGGACTGATCAGCAACCCATTCTCATTTACGACTTGTCAGGAAGCTCATACGTGCCTCTGATGCTCAAGCCCTTGCACCGCCGTCGCGGTTCTCTTCACCACGCCCTGATGTCCTGCAGTGCCCTGGCCATGCTGGTCGGTCCGCTGCATGTGTGGGCCGCGACGACCACCGAACAGACCCAGATGCAGGCTCGCCAGGTTCAGCTCGACGTGCCAGCCCAACCGTTGGGCCAGGCCCTGACCACTTTCGCCGATCAGGCTGGCCTGCACCTGTTGTTCACCACTGGTGATGTCGCAGATCAGGCCAGCCCGGCGTTGCAGGGCAGCTACAGTGTCGAGCAGGCCCTGCAGCAGCTGCTGGCCGGCAGCGGCATGAGTTGGCAGTTCAGCGATGCCCGTACGGTCACCCTGCGTAAAACCGAGGCCGCGCCGCAGGCGGTCAACCTCAAACCGATCGAAGTCAGCGTGGCCTCGCGCACCAGCACCGCAATCAGCGAAATCCCCGGCACCGTCTGGGTGGTCGAGCAGCAGCAGTTGCGCGAGCAGATCGACAGCGGTGTCAGCCTGAAGGAAGCCATCGGCAAGCTGGTGCCGGGCCTCGACCTGGCGCCGGAAGGGCGCACCAACTACGGCCAGAACATGCGCGGGCGCAACGTGCTGGTGATGATCGACGGGGTCAGCCAGAACAGCTCGCGCGGCCTGTCGCGCCAGTTCGACAGCATTTCGCCGTTCAACGTCGAGCGCGTCGAAGTGTTGTCGGGTGCCAGCGCCATCTACGGCGGTGGCGCCACCGGCGGCATCATCAACATCGTGACCAAGAAGGGCGAGCCCGGCCCGGCGCGGTTCGAGACCCAGCTGGGCGCCAGCAGCGGCTTCAACAACAGCGACGACCTGGCCACTCGCTTCGCCCAGTCGATCAGCGGCGGCAACGAGCGGGTCAATGCCCGGCTGGGTATCTCCGGTGAGCAGAACGAAGCCTTTTACGATGGTGCAGGCGACCAGATCTTCATCGACAACACCCAGACCGACCTGCAGTACAACCGCACCATCGATGTGCTCGGTACCTTGGGCCTGCAGTTGAACGACCAGCAGAGCCTCGACCTGTTGGCCCAGTACTACGACTCGGGCAACCACGGCAGCACGGGTATCTACTTCCCCAACCTCAACTACAACGCGCCGTCAGACCTGGAAGACGCCGAGCTGCGCAGCGGTTATTCGTCGGACCTGGAGCCGCGTACCCGACGCTTGTTGCTGAACGCCAATTACCACCACAACGACGTGCTGGGCCAGGATTTCTACCTGCAAGCCTCGTACCGCAAGGAAGACGACAACTTCTACCCGTTCCCGTACTACAACCGTGCCACGCCCACCGGTTCGCGCGGGGTGTACTTTGCTGCCTCGCAGCAGAACTTCGAGGTCACCAGCCTCAAGGGGCTGTTCGCCAAGCAATGGGACACGCTGAAGCTGACCTACGGCGTCGACCTGGACCGCGAGCGGTTCAACGCCGAGCAGACCACCTTCAATGCCCTGACTTCGTCCGAGTCGGGCGGCCTGGAGATGGAAAAGGACAGCAAGGCGGCGCGTTACCCCAGCTATCGGGTCGATGGTGTGTCGGTGTATGCCCAGCTGGACTGGCACGCCACCGACAACCTGACGTTCTCGGGCGGCGCTCGTCGCCAGCAGATGGACGTGGATGTCAGCGACTTCAAGGGCGTACCGGGCGGCAGCAACGACTACCAGGTGAACCTGTTCAACGTCGGTGCCATCTACGATTTCAAGAACGGCCACCAGGTGTGGACCAACTACGGCGAAGGCTTCGACCTGCCGGACCCAGCCAAGTACTACGGCAAGCCGGGCCTGAGCGTGGCCGACAACCCGCTGGCTGGCATCAAGAGCCGCCAGGTGGAGCTTGGCTGGCGCTATGCCGACCTGGACTGGGATGCCCAGGCAGCGCTGTACTACATCTGGTCGGACAAGATCATCAACGTCGATTCGCAAACGCTGACCATCAACGTGGAAGAGCAGAAGAGCCGCGACTTTGGCTTTGAAGGTGCGCTGACCCGGCACTTCCAGGCCGGTTGGGAAACCGGCGGCACCTTGCACTTGACCCGCTCCGAAGAAGAGGCTGCAGACGGTGGCTGGATCAAGCGTGATGCCCGCTATGCTTCGCTGTCCAAGGCCACCGCGTTCGTCGGCTGGAAGGGCGATGGCCGCAGCGCGCGGTTGCAGGCCAACCATGCTTTCAGCCTGAAGGACGATGCCGACCATGAGATCGACGGCTACACCACCTTCGACTTGCTTGGCAGCCAGGACACCGGTTTCGGTACCTTCAGTGCCGGCATCCAGAACCTGCTGGACAAGCAGTACAGCACGGTCTGGGGGCAGCGTGCGACGCTGTTCTATTCACCGACCTACGGGCCAGCGTACCTGTATGACTACCAAGGGCGTGGGCGCACCTACACGCTGACCTGGAGCATGGCTTACTGAGTGTTGCAGCCTGAACTGGCCTCTGTGGGCGCGGGCCGGTTCAGGCAAATGCTGCCAGCAAGTCCTGCGCAAACGCCTGCTGTGCTTCACCAACCCCCTGTGCCCGGTGCCGGGCCAGGGTAAACGGCACCACGAAATCCAGCCCCGGGTCCAGCGCCCACAACAACCCCTCGGCCTCCCAGTCCTGCGCGCAGTGGCATGGCAGGTAGCCGATATGCCGCCCCGACAGAATGAACGTCAGCACGCTCTCGATCTGCTCTGCCACCGCCATGCTGCGCTGGCTCTGGAACGGCTCACCGCCTTTGAGAAAACGGTACGGATGGCGCACCTGGTCCATGTCCAGCAGCCGCTCAAGCCCAACCCCCGACTCGCCGAACAGCACATGCCCTTTGCCGCAATACAGCCGTTGCCGCTCCTCGAACAATGGCTGGTAATCAAAGGCCGCCTGGTTGCCGGAAAAGTAGCTGATGGCACAGTCCAGCCGCTGCTCCAGCAACAACCGCTCAAGCTCCGCTGGCGGTGCACTGATCAGCTCCAATTGCACCGATTCCTCTCGCTTGCGAAACGCCGCAATGGCCGCCGCCAGCTTCAGGCTGACTGCCTTGTCCTGGTTTTCCGCCAGACCGATGCGCACGTTGCCCAGCAACCGCCCAGCAACGCCGTTGGCCTGCTGGCGGAACTGCTCGATGTTCAGCAGCAGGCCACGCGCCGCCTCCAATAACAATTCACCTTTGTCCGTCAGGCGAAAACCACCCTTGCCACGGCTGCACAGGCGGTAACCCAGGCGAGCCTCCAGCTGTGCCATGCGCTGGCTGATGGTGGGCTGGCTCAGGCCCAGCACGCCTTGCGCGGCGCTGAAGCCACCGGCCTGGACTACAGTGACGAACAGCCGCAGCAGGTGCAGATCGGGGTCGTGCAATTGTCCGAGCATTACATTGGTCCTGGTGAATGTCAGCTTTGCAAACTTGCCATTTCTGCAATGTAACCCGGCTGGCATGCTCGCGGCATCCACCCATTAGCCGAGGTGTCCGCCATGCGTCGATCGTTGTGCTTGTTGTCCCTGGTCCTGGCCTTGCCGTTACAGGCGCAAGAAAAGGTCGTGAACCTCTATAGCTGGGCCGACTACGTTGCCCCGCAAACCCTTCAGCGCTTCGAGCGAGAAACCGGCTACAAGGTGCGCTACGACACCTTCGACACCACTGAAGTGCTGGAAACCAAGCTGCTGACCGGTGGTAGCGGTTACGACGTGGTGGTGCCGTCAGCTACCGTGCTGGCCAGGGCGCTCAAGGCCAATGCCCTGCAACCGCTCGATCCCCAGGCCATGCCCGGCTACAGCAATCTCGACAAGGACCTGCTGGCCAAGCTCGCCGAGGCCGACCCTGGCAACCGCCATGCCGTGCCGTACACCTGGGGAACGCTGGGCCTTGGGGTGAATGTGGAGGCCGTGCGTCAGCGCCTGGGCGATGTGCCGCTCGACAGCCTCGACCTGCTGTTCAAGCCCGAGTACGCCAGCCGTCTGAAGGACTGCGGCATTGCCATGCCCGATTCGCCACAGGAAGTGATCGGGGTTGCCCTGAACTACCTGGGCAAAGACCCTTACAGCCAGAACAAGGATGACCTGGCTGCCGCGCAGAACCTGCTCAGCCAGTTGCAGCCGTCGATCAGCTATGTCGCCAATGGCCGGCAGATCAGCGACCTGGCCAATGGCAGCGTGTGCCTGGCGCTGACCTATAACGGTGATGCGGCAATGGCCGCCGACCAGGCCCGCCGTGCCGGCAAGCCGTTCGAGCTGATCTACCGCATCCCCCGCGAAGGCACGCTGGTGTGGCAGGACAACCTGGTCATTCCAAAAGACGCCCCGCACCCCGAGGCCGCGCGAGCGTTCATTGCCTTCATGCTCAAGCCCGAGTCGGTGGCGGCGCTGACCAACACGCTGTTCTTCGCCAATGCCAACCAAGCCGCCACACCACTGGTGGACGAAGCGGTGCGCAACGACCCGGACATCTACCCACCCGCCGAGGTACGCCAGCGCCTGTTCGCCGACCGCAGCATGGCCTTGGCCGATTTGCGCCAGCGTAACCGCCTTTGGACGGCTTTCCGCAGCCGCCAATGAGACATGACAACCAAGGAGCCCGACCGTGGAGCAAGCCGCAAGCAACGACCAGGCGATGACCCGCGACAGCCTGTATGGCACTGCCGCCGAAAGTACCTACGCCGGTATTACCAGTTTCTCTCGCCGCCGCTACAGCCGCGATTTGCGGGGTGTGGATGTGGTGGTCAGCGGTGTGCCGTTCGATACTGCCACCAGCAACCGCCCCGGCGCGCGTTTCGGCCCACGGGCGATCCGCGCCGCTTCGGTGCAGCAGGCCTGGGCCCGGCACTGGCCGTGGGCGTTCGACCCCTTCGACCACCTGGCGGTAATCGACTTTGGCGACTGCCCCTTCGACAGCGGCACGCCGCAGTCGGTGCCGGACAGCATCGAGGCCCATGCAGAGCATATCCTGCAGGCGGGTTGCGCCATGCTCACCCTCGGTGGCGACCACTTCATCAGCTACCCGCTGCTAAAGGCTCACGCCCGCCGCCATGGCCCGCTGGCGCTGATTCACTTCGATGCCCACAGTGATACCTGGCCGGACGAGGAGGGCAAGCGCATCGACCACGGCACCATGTTCTGGCATGCCGCCCGCGAAGGCCTGGTGGACCCGGCTTGCTCGGTGCAGATCGGCCTGCGCACCACCAATGACGACAGCCAGGGCTTTGCCATTCTCGACGCCCGACAGGTGCACCGCCAAGGCACCGAGGCGGTGATTGCAGCGATTCGCCAGCGGGTGGGTGAGCGCCCGGTGTACCTGACCTTCGACATCGACTGCCTCGACCCGGCCTATGCGCCTGGCACCGGTACGCCGGTGTGTGGCGGGCTGAGCACGGTGCAGGCGCTGGAGATCCTGGGTGGGCTGCGCGGTATCAACCTGGTGGGCATGGACCTGGTGGAAGTGGCGCCGGCTTATGACCATGCCGATATCACGGCGCTGGCGGGGGCGACGCTGGCGATGGAGATGCTGTGTCTGTATGCCGCCCGGCATAAAGTGGATAAGGGCCAGTAACTTGGAGCCGCGTTGCGGCCCATCGCGATGCTAGGCCGCTGATAGAAGCGAGCGCGTGCCCCCTGTAGGAGCGTCCTTGCGTCGCGATGGGCTGCAATGCAGCCCCATGGGCGCATACTGAAACATCAGGAATCATCTCCATCCATATTCACACTTTTGCCGCGAACCCTTCGCGCCTTAGGCTATCAAACCGACCAGGCGCGGCATTTTCGTACAGGAGGTGAAGCATGACCCCGACATTGCCCATCCTGGCCCTCGGCCTGGCTTTGTGCCTGCCCGCGCACGCAGCCCTGCAGCAGCCTTTGCAGCTCGCCGCCGGCAACAACAACCCCTACAACAGCCCGATCCAGCGCGCCAACCCCAACAGCCGCCAGGGCAGCATGCCGGCCACGCCACCGGTGCGCGGCCCGTCCACCGACCCGTACCAGCGTCCCCCCACGCTGGACAACCGCGGCATCGGCAACGGCGACAACCTGCGCCGCCAGCAGCAAACCCCGAACCTGGAACCCACCCGGCCACCGCGCGACAATCCGCGTGCGCCATAAGCCCGATTGAAAGGAATCCTGCATGCTTCGAGCACCCTGGCTTGCCACCCTGACTGCCGCCGCGTTGCTGCCCTTGCTGGCGCAGGCAGCGGCGGAACAGCAGTTTCGCAGTGAAGAAGGCACCTTGACCGTCAGCACCGTTGCCGATGGCCTGCGCAACCCTTGGGCACTGGTGTTTCTGCCGGGCGGCAAGGACATGCTGGTGACCGAACGCACCGGCAACCTGCGGCTGGTCAATGCCGAGGGCAAGGTTGGCCCGCCGATCAGTGGCGTACCCAAGGTCTGGGCCGAAGGCCAGGGCGGCTTGCTGGACGTAGTGCTGTCGCCGGAGTTCGGCAAGGACCGCACCGTGTACCTGTCGTACGCCGAGGAGGGCAGTGATGGCAAGGCCGGTACCGCCGTGGGCCGTGGCCAGCTGTCTGAAGACCGTGCCCGGTTGGAGAACTTCACGGTGGTTTTCCGCCAGCAGCCCAAGCTGTCGGTGGGTAACCACTTCGGCTCGCGCCTGGTATTCGACCGCAACGGCTACCTGTTCATTGCCTTGGGCGAGAACAACCAGCGCCCCACTGCCCAAGACCTGGACAAGCTGCAAGGCAAGATCGTGCGCATCCTGCCGGACGGCGAAGTGCCCAAGGACAACCCCTTTGTCGGCAAGAGCAATGTGCGGCCGGAGATCTGGTCGTACGGCCACCGCAACCAGCAAGGCGCCGCGCTCAACCCTTGGACCGGCAAGCTGTGGACCCACGAGCACGGCCCGCGTGGCGGCGACGAAATCAACATACCCGAACCCGGCAAGAACTACGGCTGGCCGATTGCGACCCATGGCATCAACTACTCGCTGCTGCCGATCCCCGAGGCCAAGGGCAAGCACGTCGACGGCATGGTCGACCCGCACCATGTGTGGGAAAAGTCACCCGGTATCAGCGGCATGGCGTTCTACGACAGCCCGACGTTCAAGGCCTGGGACCACAACCTGTTCATTGGTGCGTTGGCCACTCAGGAACTCATCCGCTTGCAGCTGAAGGGGGACAAGGTGGTGCATGAGGAGCGTTTGCTGGGTGACTTGAAGGCGCGTATTCGCGATGTGCGGGTGGGGCCGGATGGGTACCTGTATGTACTGACCGATGACAAGGATGGGGCGTTGCTGAAGGTGGGCTTGGACGGCGACGCCTGACGCGCTCTCTTTGTGGGGGCGGTCAGTGCCAGCTCTGGAGTTTCATACACAACAGTTGCACCCACAATGTGTGCTCTGCACCCGCTGTGTAGAATGCGGCATGGCTACCGACCCCCAATCCTGCTACCAGCAAGCCCTGAACACCCAGGGCTTTGTCGCCGACCCCGCCCAGGCCCGCGCCGTCGAGGCCCTGCAAGCTTGCTTCCAGGCCGTCGAGCAAGGCCGCCCCACCCAGGGTATCTACCTCTGGGGGCCGGTGGGCCGGGGCAAGACCTGGCTGATGGATCAGTTCCACCGCTGTCTGCGCCTACCCAGCCGGCGCCAGCACTTCCACCACTTCATGGCCTGGGTCCATCAGCGCCTGTTTCAGCTTAACGGCACTGCCGACCCGCTTCTGGCCCTGGCTCGGGACTTGGCCGGGCAGATCCGTGTGCTGTGCTTCGATGAACTGTTCGTCAACGACATCGGTGATGCGATCATCCTCGGCCGCCTGTTTCAGGTTCTGTTCGACCAGGGTGTGGTGATTGTCGCCACTTCCAACCAGCCACCCGAGCAGCTCTACCGCGATGGCTTCAACCGCGAGCGGTTCCTGCCGGCTATTGCCGCCATCCAGCGGCACATGCAGGTACTGCCGGTGACGGGCGAGCAGGACCACCGTCTGCACCCCGGTGCAGAGCGGCAGCGCTACTGGGTAGCGGAGGCGGGGCAGGCCAGCCAGTTGGGCGGGGTGTTCTGCCAGCTTAGCCCGGAAGACAGCGGCACTGATCGGCCATTGGTGATCGGCTCCAGGCAGGTTCAAGTGGTGCGGCGCAGTGAGCAGGCTATCTGGTGCCGCTTCGCGGATCTGTGCGAACAACCTTTGGCGGCCATGGAGTTCATGGCCTTGTGCGATCAATTTCCCGCGATTTTGCTATCCGGCATACCGGCGCTGGGTGGTGAGCAGCGGGCGGGGCGTATTGCCCGCGGCACCGAGGATGGCGCGGCGCGGGTGGTGGCAGGCGACCGTGAACTGCCGGCACTGTCACCCAAGGATGACGCGGTACGCCGCTTCATTGCCCTGGTCGACGAATGCTACGACCGCCGTGTGGCCTTGTACCTGGAAGCACAGGTGCCGCTCGATGCCCTCTACACCCAAGGGTACTTGGCCTTTCCGTACCAACGAACCCTGAGCCGGCTTCGGGAGATGCAACTGCAACGCTTTGCCTGAAAAGGCGCCCAAGCATGCACCCGACTACGGGCTTACTTGTTCAGCCACTCGACCAAGGTACGGTTGAACCGCACCGGCTCCTCGATCTGCGGTGCATGCCCCATGCCTTCGAAGGTGATCAGTTCACCTTTGGGGATCAGCTTGGCCACCTGTGGCCCCAGCTCTGCATACTTGCCCAGCTTCGCCTTTACTTCCGGCGGCGCGATATCGCTGCCGATGGCCGTGGTGTCCTTGTCGCCTATCAGTAGCAAGGTCGGCATCTGCAGGTCGCTGAACTCGTGGTACACCGGCTGGGTGAAGATCATGTCGTAGATCAGCGCCGAATTCCACGCCACGGCTTCATGCCCCGGCCCTTTGTTCAGGCCCACCAGCATTTGTACCCAACGCTCGTATTCCGGCTTCCAGCGGCCGGCGTAGTAGGTCTTGCGCTCATATTCGCGCACCCCCTCGGCATCCAGCTTGAGCTCGCGGGCATACCACTGGTCCACGGTGCGGTAGGGCACGCCCAGGGCTTTCCAGTCTTCCAGGCCGATCGGGTTGACCATGGCAAGGCGTTCAACTTGCTGTGGGTACATCAGCGCGTAGCGGGTAGCGAGCATCCCGCCGGTGGAGTGGCCGAGCACGGTGGTTCGCTTCACGCCGAGCTGTTCGAGCAGGGCATGGGTATTGTCCGCCAGTTGCTGGAAGCTGTACTGGTAATGCGCCGGTTTGCTCGATGTACAGAAGCCGACCTGATCGGGGGCGATGACCCGGTAGCCGGCCTTGCTCAGGGCGTCGATGGTGGTTTCCCAGGTGGCGGCGCAAAAGTTCTTGCCGTGCATCAGTACCACGCTGTGGCCGTTGGCCTGGCCCTGGGCGGGCACGTCCATGTAGCCCATCTGCAGGGCCTGGCCCTGAGACTTGAAGTCGAAATGCTTGAGGGGGTGTGGGTAGTTGAACCCTTGCAGTTGTGGGCCGTAGGTGGGCGACTCGGCGGCGATGGCCGAACTGCCGGCCAGGCAGGCCAGAGCCAGGGCGGTTGCGCGCAGCATGTGGGCACTCCGTGTAGGGCCATGTAGGAATGGGCGACTTTAGCAGCCAGGCGCGGGCCGGAAACGTGAAAGGTGTTACCAGCCGTGAAACCAGCCCAGGGTAATCATGGCCAGCACCGCATAGCGGCCGGCCTTGGCCAGGGTCACCAGCAACAAAAAGCGCCAGAACGGCTCACGCATGATCCCGGCGATCAGCGTCAGCGGGTCGCCGATCACCGGCATCCAGCTGAGCAGCAATGACCATTGCCCCCAGCGCTGGTAGCGCTGCTGCGCACGCTCCAACTGGGTAGCACTGAACGGGAACCAACGCTTGTCACGCAGGTGCTCAATGGCCCGCCCCAGCAGCCAGTTGACTACCGAACCCAACACATTGCCCAGGGTGGCGACCAGCAGCAGCGTCGCCCAGGCCTCGGGCTGGCGCAGCAACAGGCCGACCAGTACGGCCTCCGATTGCAGCGGTAGCAGGGTGGCGGCGCCAAAGGCGCTGAGGAACAGCGCCCACAGGCTGAGCATCAGTAGTTGGCTACAACGGTGTCCTGGCCCTCCTGGGTCACACCGATAACCTGGTAGGCATCCTTGTGGTCACCCATTTCCATGCCCGGCGAGCCCATGGGCATGCCCGGCACGGCCAGGCCCTTGAGGTCGCTGCGCTTGGTCAGCAGGCGTACCTGCTCGGCCGGTACGTGGCCTTCGACGAACTTGCCGTCGATCACCCCGGTATGGCACGACGCCAGCCGTGGCGCCACGCCCAGACGTTGCTTGACCGCGCTCATGTTCGGCTCGACGTGGTCGTTGACGGTGAAGCCGTTGTCCCGCAGGTGGCTGATCCAGGCCTTGCAGCAGCCGCAGTTGGGGTCGCGGTAGACGTCGATGGTCTCGGCGGCCTGGGCCAGGCCGGTGACGGCCAGCAGGCCCAGGGTCAGCAGGTGTTTGCGCAGCATGGTGAAGCACTCCTTTAGAAACGCAGGCGGATACCGGCGACCAGGCGGGTCTGGCCTTGGTCTTCGCCGTCTTCGCGGGCCTGGTCGGCACGCGTGCCGTGCAGGCGGTTGAAACTGACCCCGACGTAGGGGGCGAAGCCGCGCGTGATTTCGTAGCGCAGGCGCAGGCCCACTTCGCTGTCGGCCAGCCCCGCGCCTTGCTCGCGCCCGGCGTCATTGCGGCCGTAGAGGTTGGCTTCCAGGGTCGGTTCCAGTATCCAGCGGTTGGTCAGCAGCATAGCGTAAGCGGCTTCCAGGCGCAGCGCGGTCTGTTGCCGCTCGCCGGCATAAGCGGTGGCTTGCAGCTCCAGGCCGTACAATGGCGTGCCCTGGATACCGAAGGCGGCCCAAGCCTGGCCGCTGGCTGGCTTGAAGTCCTGGCGCACGCCGGCCACCAGCTCCCACCACGGGCTCACCGCATGGCCCCACAGTGCCTGCAGCTCGGCCTTGTGGGTCTTGCCCTGTTCGCGCTCGCCTTCACTGCGTAGCCACAGGCGGTCGATATCGCCGCCGACCCAGGCGGTGGCATTCCAGTTCAGGGCACTGCTGCTCTCGAAGTTCTGGTATTCGAGTTTGTCCACGACCACCGCCCAGTTCAGCGCCCTGTCATGCACCTGGTGCCCGGGCAAAGGTGGGAAGGCGGCGCGGCGGTCGGCGTCGGTGATGGCTGGCAGCGGCGTGCGAGGCTGGCTGGGGGTTGCCTGGCCATGGCCCATGCTTTCATGGTTCATGGTGCCGTGCTCCATGCTGGCGTGGTTCATGTGTGCCATGCCAGCGGCCGTCGCCCGTTCGCTGGCGAGCAAGGTCAGCAGCGTCACGCCAGCCATGATGCTTTTGCGGGTGTCATTCATCGACGCGTACCTCGCGGAACATGCCGGTCTCCATGTGGTAGAGCAGGTGGCAGTGATAGGCCCAGCGGCCCAACGCATCGGCGGTCACCCGGTAGGAACGGCGGCTGCCGGGCGGGATGTCGAGGGTGTGCTTGCGCACCAGGAACTGGCCGTGCTCGTCTTCCAGGTCGCTCCACATGCCGTGCAAGTGGATGGGGTGGGTCATCATGGTGTCGTTGACCAGGGTGATGCGGACCCGCTCGCCGTAGGTCAGGCGCAACGGCTCGGCATCACTGAACTTGATGCCGTCGAACGACCAGGCGAAGCGCTCCATGTGGCCGGTCAGGTGCAGCTCGATGTCTCTTGATGGCGTGCGGCCGTCGGGGTCGGGGTAGGGGCTGCGCAGGTCGGCATAGGTGAGTACGCGGCGGCCATTGTTGCGCAGGCCGATACCAGGGTCGGCCAGGTTGGCGCGTGGGGCCATGGTCTGCATGTCCACGAGCGGGTTGTCGGTTTCGCTGGCCGGGTGTTGCTGCATGGCCGACATGGCGGCGTGGTCCATGCCGGCCATGTTGCTGTGGTCCATGCTGGCCATGGCGCCCATGCCACCGTGGCCCATGTCATCCATGCTCAAGACCGGGCGCGGGTCGGGTGCAGGCACTGGCGCCTGTAGCCCGGCGGCGCGAGCCAGGGTGCCGCGGGCGAAGCCGGTGCGGTCCATGCTCTGGGCGAACAGGGTGTAGGCAGGTTGGTCGCCCACGGTCACCAGCACGTCGTAGGTCTCGGCCACGGCAATGCGCAGTTCGTCCACGCTCACCGGCGTCACCGGCAAGCCGTCGGCGGCGATCACCGTCAGCTTAAGCCCAGGGATGCGGAAGTCGAAATAGGTCATGGCCGAAGCGTTGATCAGCCGTAGACGCACGGTCTCGCCCGGCTGGAACAGGCAGGTGAAGTTGCCCTCCGGCGGCTGGCCGTTGAGCAGGTAGGTGTAGGTGGCGGCGCTGATATCCGCCAGGTCGGTGGGGCTCATGCGCATGCGTGCCCAGGCCGTGCGCTCGGCGACGGTCGGGCTCCAGCCCTTATCGGCAACGTCGTCGATGAAGTCGCCGACGGTGCGCTTGTGGTAGTTGTACGCGTCGGACTGTTTCTTCAGCGTGGCCATCAATTGCTCCGGCGCCTGGTCGGACCAGTCGCTGAACAGCAGCACATGGTCGCGCTGGTAGCGATGCGCTTCGGGCTCGCGTGGTTCGATCACGATCGCCCCGTATACCCCGGCCTGTTCCTGCAGCCCCGAATGGCTGTGGTACCAGTAGGTGCCGCTTTGGCGCAGGGTGAACTGGTACCGGTAGTCGCCGCCGGGCTCGATGCCGGCGAAGCTCAGGCCAGGTACGCCGTCCATGTTGGCCGGCAGGATGATGCCGTGCCAATGGATCGAGGTGTCCTGTGCCAGGCGGTTGCGCACGCGCAGGGTCACGGTGTCGCCCTCGCGCCAGCGCAGCAGCGGGCCGGGCAGGCTGTTGTTGATGGTCAATGCGGTGCGCGGGCGGCCAGTGATGTTCACCGGCGTCTGGCCGATGAACAGCTCGAAGTGCTGGCCGGCCAGGTCACGGCCTTCGGCGGCCTGGGCCAGCGGGCGCCACAGCCCCAGGCCCGCCAGTGTGCTGGCGGCGCCCAGGCCTTTGACGAAGGTACGGCGGGAGGGGTTGCGCAACATGGCGTGGCCTCATGCGGGAGAGCCACGATGTTCGCTGCCGCCGCCTGTCAGGCAGCTGAGGTGCACATTACAGCGCTGTCAGCTTGCGGCCTCGTCGGCGCCGAGGTCGCGCATCAGCAGGCCGTAGTCGAGGGTTACCTGCTCCGGGATCGGCAGATACACCACATGGCCATCGCCCGGCGCCACCTCGATGGCCTGCTGCTGGCGGTCGCACAGGCGGTGCAGGTCGAAGTGGTAATTGCCGCGCGGGGTCATCAACTCCAGGTGGTCGCCCACGGCGAAGCGGTTTTTCACCTTGACCTCGGCCAGGCCGTCGACGCGCACGCCGGTCAACTCGCCAACGAACTGCTGACGCTCGGACACGGAATTGCCGCGCTGGTAGTTTTGGTACTCGTCGTGCACGTGGCGGCGCAGGAAGCCTTCGGTGTAGCCGCGTTGTGCGAGCGATTCGAGGTTGCCCATCAGGGCGCGGTCGAATGGCCGCCCGGCCACCGCGTCGTCGATCGCCTGGCGATACGACTGCACTGCGCGGGCACAGTAGAAGTGCGATTTGGTGCGGCCCTCGATTTTCAACGAATGCACGCCCATCCCGGCCAGGCGCTCGACGTGCTGGATGGCGCGCAGGTCCTTGGCATTCATGATGTAGGTGCCGTGTTCATCTTCGAACGCCGGCATTTCAGTGCCAGGGCGGTTGCTTTCCTGCAGCAGGAATACCTGCTCGGTAGGGGCGCCCAGGCCCAGGGTGGGCTGCACTTCGCGCACGATATCGCCGGTGGCGTTCTCGGTGGCGGGCGTGGCGTCGTACTTCCAGCGGCAGGCGTTGGTGCAGGTGCCCTGGTTGGCGTCACGCTTGTTGAGGTAGCCCGACAGCAGGCAGCGGCCGGAGTAGGCCATGCACAGGGCGCCGTGGACGAACACCTCCAGCTCCATGTCCGGCACCTGCTGGCGAATTTCTTCGATCTCTTCCAGCGACAGCTCCCGCGACAGGATCACCCGGCTCAGGCCCAGCTGCTGCCAGAATTGCACACTGGCCCAGTTGACTGTGTTGGCCTGCACCGACAGGTGTACCGGCATCTGCGGGAAGTGCTGGCGCACCAGCATGATCAGGCCGGGGTCGGACATGATCAGCGCGTCTGGCGCCATCTCGATCACGGGCGCCAGGTCCTTGAGGAATGTCTTGAGCTTGGCATTGTGCGGGGCGATGTTGACCACCACGTAGAAGCGCTTGCCCAGGGCGTGTGCCTCCTGGATGCCCAGCGCCAGGTTGGCGTGGTCGAATTCGTTGTTACGCACTCGCAAGCTGTAGCGCGGCTGGCCGGCGTAGACCGCGTCGGCGCCGTAGGCAAAGGCGTAGCGCATGGTCTTGAGGGTGCCGGCGGGGGCCAGCAATTCGGGCTTGGCGGTAGGGTTCATGTGCGCACCGGGGCAAAAGGCGCGGATGCTAGGGCCAGTGGCAAACACGCGTATTGATTTGCATCAAGGGAGTAACGGCACTTTTAGCCAGCCGGTGAGCACTAATATCCCAGAAGCCACGCGAGAACCTGCGATGAACGAAACCGCGCTACAGAACAAAGCCCTGGCCGTACTCCTGGCGCTGGTGACCATCGCCTTCTTCTGGATCCTGCTGCCGTACTACGGCGCCATCTTCTGGGCGGTGATCCTTGGCATCCTGTTCGCCCCGCTGCAGCGCCACCTGCTGATACGTTTCGGACGGCGGCGCAACCTGGCCGCCGCCGCGACCACACTGGTGTGCCTGCTGGTGGCGATCCTGCCGGTGATCATCACCAGTGCGCTGCTGGTACAAGAGGGCGCCACGCTGTACCAGCGCATCGAAAGCGGGCAACTGGACATCGCCGGATACGTCGAGCACGGCAAGGACATGCTCCCGGCATTCGCCCAGCATGGCCTGGACAACATGGGCATGGGCAACCTCGACGGGTTGCGCGACAAGATCACCAAGTGGGCAACCCAGGGTAGCCAGGCACTGGCTAGCCAGGCGTTCAGTTTTGGCCAGGGCACATTCGAGTTCGTGATCAGTTTTGGCATCATGATGTACCTGCTGTTCTTCTTCCTGCGTGAAGGGCCCGAGGTGGCCCGTCGGGTGCGGCTGGCCGTGCCACTGCCTGAGCACCAGAAGCGCCGTTTGCAGCTGAAGTTCAACCGTGTGGTGCGGGCGACCGTGAAAGGCAACGTGCTGGTGGCCATTACCCAGGGCGCGCTGGGCGGTTTAATCTTCTGGGTGCTGGATATTCCGAGTGCATTGGTGTGGGCGGTGCTGATGGCGTTCTTGTCGCTGCTGCCGGCGGTAGGCGCTGGGATCGTCTGGGCGCCGGTGGCCGCGTATTTCCTGCTGACTGGGGCGATACTGCCTGGGGTGATCCTGACCGCGTTCGGTGTGCTGGTGATCGGCCTGGTGGACAACCTGCTGCGGCCGATCCTGGTGGGCAAGGACACACGCATGCCAGACTATCTGATCCTGGTGTCGACCCTGGGCGGGCTGGCGGTGTTCGGCCTCAACGGCTTCGTGATCGGGCCATTGATCGCGGCGCTGTTCATGTCCAGCTGGGGGATCTTCGCGGCAACCAAACCCCAGGTGCAATTACCCCAGTAGGGGTTTACCGACGTGCCCAAGGTTGGGTTCAATGCCCTCTCTGGCGCCGTTATGGAAAACAGCCAAATCGACAAGCCCAACTTTACCTACCAGGCGGTCTACCGCTACTTGCTCGACAGGATCGAGGCCGCACCTGCCGATGTGGAGCAGCGTCTGCCGTCGCTGCGCCAGCTTGCGCGGCAATTGCATGTTTCGGTATCGAGTACCCAGTACGCCTATGCGCTGCTCGAAGACGAAGGGCGGGTGTATGCTCGGCCAAAGCAGGGCTACTTCAGCCGAGCCCGTCCCACCGCCATCTGTGTGCAGCATTCGGAAAACCTGCTCGACACCGTATTCGCCAGCGCCCGACAGCCGGGTATGTTGGCCTTGGGCAGCGATGCGCCGGCCATGTTGCTGTCGCTGCAGCAGCCGCTGCTGATGATCGAGCGCGAACTGGCGCGTCAATACCCGCATTCTTTGGCGCCGCTGTATCAGCCCTTCGGTGAGCCCGAGTTGCGCACGGTACTGGCCGACCGCTACACCCGCTCGGCACAGCAGTACTGGAGCGCCGATCACGTGTTCATCGGCGCGGACCTGCGCAGTGTGCTGGAAGTGTCCTTACGCGCCCTGGGCCTCGAAGGCCAGCTGGCATTGGTGGAGTCGCCCTGCAACTGGGCAGTGCTGAGGCAATTGCAGGCTGCGCTCATGACCATCATCGAAGTGCCCTTGGGTGATGACGGGCGTTTCGATTTGCAGCAGGTTCACCGGCTGTTGCGCGATCAGCCGATACGCCTGGCCGTGCTGTCGTCGGCGGCCAACGTACCCCAGGGTGGTCTGATGCCTGCGTCAGACAAGCAGCTGGTCTGCCGCTGGCTTGCCAAGCACGCTGTGTGGCTGTTTGAAAACGATGGCTACGGCGAGTTGTGCTTCCACGCCGGAGCACCGCGCTACCGGGACTTCGCCGACCCTGACCGGCTGCTGGTGTTTTCGACCTTCGACAAACTGATTGGCGCAGAGGCGCCCTTTGGCTACCTGCTTTGTCGCAAGCAGACCGAACGCTTTCAGCAGCTGTTCCTGGAACGAGCCTTTCGCTTGTCGCCGATCCGCCAAAGGGCCATCGCCCGGCTTTTCACCTCGCGTCGGGTCGAGTTGCATGTGCAGCGTTTGCTGCCGAAGTTGCGCGAGCGTTTACAGCAGATGAGGCGGCTACTGGAAGCGCACGGCCAGGGCTGCCTGCGCATCGCCGAGTCGCAGGGCGGGGCCAGCCTGTGGCTGCAGGCGACCCGGCCGGTGGATATGCGCCGGGTCTTCGAGCGGTTGCTGGCGCAGCGTATCGTCATTGCGCCCGGTGAAATTTTCAGCCAGTGCGGCCTTTGGCGCAGTCATCTGCGGCTGTGCTGCACGGTGGACTGGAGCAAGGATATCGCCCAGGCGCTGCAATGCCTGGTCAAGGCCATCGAGGATGAACTTCACACTCCGTAACAATGGTGCATGGCAGGGAAGGTGCCGTCGCGCACCTCATCAGCGTAGCGGGCGCAGGCTTCACGGATTGCCAGGCCGAGGTCGGCATACTGCTTGACGAAGCGTGGCACGTGCGCGCCACCGAGCCCTAGCAGGTCTTCGGTGACCAGCACCTGGCCATCGCAGGCGGGGGAAGCGCCAATGCCGACAGTGGGTTTGTCGGTGGCCTGGGTGATGGCGCGGGCCACGGGTTCGGCTACGCCTTCCAGCAAAAGGCTGAAAGCGCCAGCGTGCAGGTTGGCTTGCGCGTCGGCCCGTAACGCTGCAGCGCTGTCCGGGCTCAACCCCTGGGCTTTGTAGCCGCCCATGGCATTGACGAACTGCGGCATCAGGCCGATGTGCGCCATGATCGGTATCCCTCTTGCGACCAGGAACTCGACGGTGCTGGCCAACGCCTGGTTCGCTTCCAGCTTGAGTGCGTCGCAGCCGGTGCTGGCCAATACTTGGGCACAATTGCGAAACGCCTGCTCGTGGGATTCCTGATAACTGCCGAACGGCATGTCGGCGATCACGCAGGCCAGGCGGGTGCTGTCGACCACGGCGCGGGTATGGGCGATGGTTTCGTCCAGGCGCATACCCAGTGTGGACGGGCGGCCATAGCCGACCATGGCGGTGGAGTCGCCGACCAGGATGAAGTCGACCAGCGGATCGATCAGCCGTGCGATCGAGCTTGAGTAAGCGGTGAGCGAAACGATCTTCTGTCGGCCTTTCATGGCCACCAGTTGCGGCACGGTGAGACGGCTGTTGCGGGTGTGTGTGCTCATCGGGGGTTGGGCATCTCAGAACAGGGATGGCCCATTTTTGGCAACTTGCGGCGGCAACTCAATGTACAGATTCAGGCTGAAAAGCAACCCAGATCAGTCGCGAGATGGTTGACTGAAAAGGGCCGCGAAGCGGCCCCATGGACGGGTCAGAAGGTTTGCGGCATCTCGCCTTTGGCCAGGCGCCGGTTGATGTCGGCAATCACTTCGGGCAGTTCATTGATGGTGTCGATCAGGTAGTGCGGGCGGGAACCGGCGAACAGCGCATGGATGCGTTGGCGCTCGCTTTCCAGTTTCTCGGCACTCAGTGCCCGGAAACCTTCCCAGGTCAGCCCCAGCGCGTTGCCCGAGCACACCAGCGCCACGGTCCACATGCCGGCACGGCGGCCTTCGAGAATGCCTGGCACGGTGTCGTCGACCTTCACGCAGGCCGCTACATCGTCGATGCCCAGCGCGATCACGTTGGCCAGGGCCTGGGCCGGCCACGGCCGGCCGTTCGGAGTTTCGTCGGTGGCCACCACGTGGTCCGCCACGTAGCCGTTCTGTGCTGCCAGTTCCACCACCTTGTCCATGACCACTTTCGGGTAGCCCGAGCATGAGCCGATCTTCAGCCCGTCCTGGCGCAGACCGGTCAAGGTCTCAAGGGCACCAGGGATCAGTGCCGAATGTACGGCGATCTTCTCGATTTGCAGCGGCATGAAGCGGTTGTAGATGGCCGTGACGTCATCGTCGGTCGGGGTACGGCCAAACACCTTGCGGTAGCGCTCGGCAATTTCCGGCACGTCGCACAGGGTGCGGATATGGTCCCATTTGCCCATGCCCATCGGGCCACGGGCTTCTTCGATGGACACCTGCACATCGAATTCGGCGAAGGCTTCGACGAAGATCTGGGTTGGAGCGAAGGAGCCGAAATCGACCACGGTGCCGGCCCAGTCGAGGATGGCGGCTTGCAGCTGGGTTGGGTTGCTGTAGTTCATGTGCGCTAATTCCTGAATTCGGGTGGGCAAAGGGTCAGATGTCCAGCACTTCCATTTCCCGCAGCACTTGGGCTACGGCATTCACGGCGGCTTGCATGCCGTCCGCCCCGACCACACCGATGCAGCCGACGCGGAAGGTTTCGACTTGGGTCAGCTTGCCTGGGTAGAGGATGAAACCCTTGGCCTTGACCCGCTCATAGAAGTCCTTGAACTGATAGCGGGCATCGTTCGGTGCGTGGAAGGTGACGATGATCGGCGCCTGGATCTCGGCTGGCAGGAAGCTGCGCAGGCCAATGGCAGCCATGCCGTCGAGCAGCGTCTTGCAGTTGTCGGCGTAGCGCTGGTGGCGAGCCGGCAGGCCACCTTCCTCGTTGTATTGCTGCAGCGCTTCATGCAGGGCCGCGACCACGTGGGTGGGCGGGGTGAAGCGCCACTGGCCGGTCTTGGCCATGTAGGCGTGCTGGTCGTGCAGGTCCATGGCCAGCGAGTGGGCATTGCCTTCGGCAGCGGCCAGAGCGGTTTTTTCGGCGAAGACGAAGCCCATGCCTGGGACGCCTTCCAAGCACTTGCCGGAAGCGGCGATCAGCGCCTCGAAGGGAATTTCGCGGGCGTCGATCGGCAGCGCGCCGAACGAACTCATGGCATCGATGATCAGGCGTTTTCCGTGGCGTTTGATCACCTGAGCGATTTCGGGCAACGGGTTGAGAATGCCGGTGCTGGTTTCGCAGTGGATCAGCGCAACGTGGGTCACGGCGGGGTCGGCGGCCAGCAGGCGGTCGACGTCGGCGGCGGTGGTCGGCTGGTCTTCGGCGGTTTCGAAGGTGCTGTAGGGACGGCCCAGCACTTTGCAGATCTTCGCCAGGCGCTGGCCATAGGCGCCATTGATCAGCACCAGCACCTTGCCATCGCGTGGCACCAGGGTGCCGATGGCCGCTTCCACGGCGAAGGTGCCGCTGCCTTGCAGCGGCACGCAGTGGTGGCTGGCGCTGCCGTCGATGATCGCCAGCAGTTGCTCGCACACACTGGCGGTCAGTTGATTGAAGTCGCGGTCCCAGGAGCCCCAGTCCACCAGCATGGCTTGGCGGGTGCGGATTGATGTGGTCAGGGGACCTGGGGTCAGCAGAATCGGGGCGTTGCTCATTCCGTTATTCCTCACAAGCGGTGGGCTGAAACTACGGGGCCTAGGTTGCAATTCACGCTGCCATCAATCAAATTGTTTGTTGTTATCCCAGCTATAAGTCAGGCCGATAATTATGAACCTGTTCCAGTTGCGCGCTTTCGATGCCGTGGCCCGTGAGGGCAGCTTTACCCGTGCTGCCGAGCGTCTGTTCATCAGCCAGCCGGCGGTGACCGGGCATGTGAAGGCACTGGAGGAGCATTACCAGATCACCTTGCTGCGGCGTACTGCACGGCGAGTGGAACTGACCGAAGAGGGTACCCGCCTGGCGGCCATTACCCGCGCCATGTTCGGTCTGGCTGAAGAAGCGCAAGCCATGCTCGAGGCCAACCGCCAGTTGCTGACCGGGCGCCTGGAGGTCGCCGCCGACGGTCCGCACCGGGTCATGCCCATGCTGGCGCAGTTGCGCGAACGCTACCCTGGCATCACCGTCAACTTGCGCCTGGGCAACGCACAGGAGACGCTGGCTGCGCTGTTGTCCGAACATGCCGATGTGGCGGTGCTGACCGAGATCGAACCGCGTAAGGGCCTGTATCTGCAGAACCTGTGTGAATCGCGACTATGCGCGCTGTTGCCAGCGGGGCATGCGTGGGCCGATGGCGAAGGTGACTTACCCCTGGCCGAGCTGCACCAGCAGATCATGGTGCTGCGCGAGCCCAGTTCGACTACCCGGCGCACCTTCGACAAGGCCTGCGGCACTGCCGGTGTGCAGCCACGTGTGCAACTGGAGCTGGACAGCCGTGAGGCGGTTACCGAGGCGGTGGCATCGCAGCTTGGCATTGGTGTGGTGTCGTCCACGGAAGTGGCCAACGACCCCCGAGTGGTGGCGCGGCCGCTGGCCGGGCAGGGCCTGGTCAACCAGCACATGGTCGGCTGCCTTGAGCGGCGCCGTGAGTTACGCTTGATCCAGGCATTCCTGGGCCTGGCGGCCAGCCTCTGAGCCGGCCTAAGATGGCGACATAACCTGATGGACTGCTGATGAGCGAGAAAGACACCATTTCCATGCAACTGGTGCGCGAGGCCCTGTTGCAGACCTGCCCGGCAGGCGAGCCGGATGCTGCGTTGCTGGCGCGCGCCGGTATCGATGCCGGGCAGTTGCAAGCCCCGGATGCTCGCGTCAGTGCCGAGGCCTATGCCCGGCTCTGGCGCTTGCTGGCGCGGCGTTGCAATGACGAATTCTTCGCCATGGACCCGCGCGGCCTGCGCAGCGGCAGCCTGGCGTTCCTGTGCCGGGCGAGCATGGCACAGCCAACTTTGGGCGAGGGCCTGGAAACCGCGCTGGCGTTTCTTTCGCTGATGCTCGAAGACCTGCAGCCAAGCCTGGTGCGTCAGCAGGGCCTGGCGGAAATTGTCATCAATGAGCCGCGCGACCTGCCACGGCGTGCGTTCACCTATTTCACATTCTGGATGATCGTGCATGGAGTGGCCTGCTGGCTGGCCGGGCGACGCATTGCCATTCTGGCCATTGAGCTGCGCTGTGCCGAACCACCGTATTGTGACGATTACCGGGTGATGTTTTCTGAGAACCTGCAGTTCGAGCGGCCACGCACTCGCATGATCATCAGTGCCGACTGCCTCGACGTGCCGCTGCGCCGCAGCTCTGAGGACCTGCAGCGCTTTCTGGCCGAGGCGCCCGGCAACATCCTGGTCAAGTACCGTGACCCGGCCAGCCTGGGGCGGCGTATCCGCGCCGACTTGCTGCAATTGGACCCGTCCTGCTGGCCGGATGCCGATGCCCTGGCACGACAATTGTGCCTGTCCCCGTCCACCTTGCGCCGTCGGCTGGCGGAGGAGGGGCAGAGTTACCAGGTGCTCAAGGACAGTGTCCGGCGTGAGCTGGCCATCGCCTGGTTAAGCCAGGTCGAAGCGCCCATGGGGGAAATTGCCGAGCGCCTTGGGTTTGCCGATGGCAGTTCGTTCTACAAGGCATTTCGCAAGTGGTTCGGTTGCAACCCTGGGCACTACCGTGCACTGATTCAGGCCCAAGGGGCGGCGGGTTGAAGGGTGGTGGTTCCCACTGCCGCTGACACTGGCGTGCAGGCAGGTTGTCGGTTTTTCCATCGTAAGGAGACCGACATGCCGCAGACTCAAGTCAATCCCAAAGAACAGAATGCCGATAGGGAGTTCATTGCCGAGCAACTGCCCGCTTGGCTGAGCAATGCCACGCCACGGCAACTCAATACACTGCGCAGCAAGGTGGCAGCGCACCATGCGAGCCAGCGCCGCGTGGCTGCCGTGACGCGGCAACTCCAGCCTTTGCACACGTTCGCCAAGCAGCAGCTCGAACAGGCCATGCAGGCCCGGATGGGGTTGACGCTCGACCTTGACCAGGCGACTTGGCGAGAAGAGCGCAGGCGCTTGAAAATCGTGCAAGGGACGGTGCGGGAGTTCACCTCTTACTTCGTCAGGGTACCTGCGCTGCAAAAAATGATGCAGAACTTCAAGGAGGCTGAATCGTTCTTCTCCGACACTGCGCTGGTGCAGGCCGCCCAACAGGGGGCTAGCGGCGAGGCGACCCTGAGCAGTGACATTGAAGGCCTTGTCAGCCTGTGCCGGCAAACGGATGTAGGCGCAGCCTACCAGCGACATTTGGCGCAGGTGTTGACCAGTGACTTCGAGCGCGATCTGGTCGCGGACAAACGCTGCGAATTGGCGTTGGCGCTCGAGATAGCGGCCATGAAGCGCCAGCTGGGTGACGATGAATTGCGCCTGCTGCGCCAAGCGCTAGCGGGTACACCCATCACGCACCCCCGTAGCACGCGCGTAGTGGTCGGTGGCCTGAAGGTGCTGGGGTGCCGGGTGGATGGCGCGCTTGCATTTGAACTGCTCTTTTCGTGGGGTAAACCCAGCAGCCCGTTTCCGTCGCCGGAACAGACTGTTGGGGTATTGTTGTACCTGCCTGATGATGTTGAGCAGCCACTGCGTTATTTCGATGGGTGGCAGGCGGCCAATCAGGCATTGGTCGCGGCTTTTGCAAATGACGGTTACCGGCAGGGCATCGAGCGCCGTATCACCCTTGAAGATCGGGTGAAGTACATGACATTGCTCGGGACGCGTCTGCTCGATAGCAGCCCCGATCTGGACCCCGCCGTTGAACGAGGTTCGGCTGCGGGAATCAGTGACATGGCTGCCTGGCACGTGCGGCGAATCAAGAGCGACGCACGCTTTATGGCCGTACCCACGGCACAGGCCGATGCCGCCGCGGCTGCCCAGCGTCTGAAGGACCTTGAAAGCGCAGGCCTTGCGCTGCTCGGCCTGGCGAGTTTTTTTGTGCCAGGAATAGGCGAACTCTTGCTGCTTGACTGGGGGCGGCAGCTGCTTGGCCACGTCTATGAGGGCGTCAAGGACTGGAGCCAAGGGCATCAGCACGAAGCCGTTGACCACCTGCTGCAACTGGCCAGCGACCTTGCCGCCACGGGGCTGGTGGCGGGAGGCGTCGCCCTTGCCCGCAGCCCGTTTTTCGATGTGCTGGAGCCGGTCACCACCGAAGCGGGCGGGCAACGTTTGTGGCGATGCGATCTGCAACCCTACCGCCAGGCCAAGCCCAGCGAGCCGCTGATCGAGCAGGATAACGGGTTGTACAGCGATGGTAGCGGCCACTGGTGGCGTGACGAGCAGGGTTATTACCGCGTGCGGCAGGACGCCAGGGGGAACTGGCGTCTTTTGCATCGGGACGGCCATGATACCTATGGGCCGGCCTTGCGAGGCAATGGCGAACGTGCTTGGCGCCTGACCTTCGAACGCCCATTGGAATGGCAGGGTGAGACGAAGCTGCTGAGCCGTCTATGGCCATCGGCAAGGGATTTGGGTAGCGAGCGTGTTACGCAGATTCTCAAGGTTGCCGATGTCGATGAGGCGCACCTGCGTGGCCTGTTGGTGGAGGGGCGACGTCTGCCAGTCTGCTTGCGCGATACGCTGGAACGATTTTCGGTGGATGCGCGAGCACAACGTTTCTTCCAGGCGATGACGCCGAACGAAAGCGATACTGAGCTCTGGCAGTGGTGTGTCGATAGGCTGCAATTGGCAGGCTTGCCACTGGATGAGCAGGTGGCTTCGCTCCACGCGCGTGAAGTTAGCCTGCGAGGGCCGCTGCTGGAGCACTTCTCCACCCAGTACCTCGGCGATGACGAGGCGCTGAGACTGGTGAAAAGAGACTTTCCGACACTCCCTGATGCCTATGCGCTCGAGGTGCTGCAACAGGCCGATGAAACGATGCGCACACGCATGCGCACCGAAGCGCGGCTGCCACTGGCCTTGATGGAGCGAGCGCGTAGCCTGCTACAGGAAGCCCGTCTGGTCCGACTGCGCGAGGCGCTGCACCTGAGGGGCAGTTACCACGCCGATGCAGTTGAACTGCTGTTTGTGTTGCTACGACGACATGGCCTGACGCAGCTCCCGTTCAATCTGATACAGCGTGACCAGTCCGAGAACGGTCGAGTGCTGGCGATGCTGTTTCCCGAAACGCGGGGTCAGCGCAGCCTGGTACTGGTATGGCGAGAAGGCGCCTTCGATCTATACGACGAAAACGGGCTGCGCAGTGGGCTGGAAGCCGCCGAGCCACGAGGCATCTTCGAAGTGTTGGCCGCTTGCCTTCCTGAAGCCTATCGGCAGCGTCAGGGCTGGGTGGGTGATGATGTCCCGGCACGTATCCGGGCGTCGATGCAAGGCTGGGTGCCAGCGCAACGGCAGGCGTTGCTGCGTCTGCTTGGCTGGCGCGAAGCACGCCCGCTCGCGTCGTCCTTGCAGCGCCTTGCTGACGGCCGGGTCGGTTACCCGCTCAGTGGGCGGGCCACATCGTCAGTGCCGTCAGGGCAGGTCATGCGCCAGCGGATTCGCAGCCTTTACCCAGCTTTCGACGAGCAAGAGGTCGAGCGCTTCCTGCGGACGCTCATGCGCTCTGCTGGCTCGGCCTATTCGAGCCTGCTGCGCATGGAGCAGGAATATCAGCGCCTGGATGAGCATTTGCAAACCTGGACGGAGGCCGTCTCGGCCCGTGCGAGAAACACCCGGCAGGAGGTTGCCGATGCTTTCCGGCGTGTCTGGCGGCTGGAGGGTGAGGAGGTAGTCGATGGCAATGGTGAGACGGCCGGCTTGCGCCTGAGTATCGTCGCGTGGTCGGTGGGGGAGCTGCCAAGCATACCCGCCGGTACCGACTTCGCTCATGTGATCGACCTGCTGCTGGTGGGGTTGCGTCTGGAGGCGCTGCCGCCAGGTTTTCTACGCAGCTTCCCTGCCGTGCGGCGTCTGGACCTGAGCAACAATGCCTTGAGTGCGTTGCCTGAACATCTAACCCAGCTGCGTGGCTTACGGCACTTGCATCTGCGGCGCAACAGGATCCGTGTGGCGGCAAACCAGTCCAGTGCCTTGGCTGCTCTGCCTGATTTGCGAACGCTTGATTTGAGCGAGAATCCGTTGGGTGCAATCAGCCTTGATTTCAATCAGTTGTCCCGTCTACGTGATTTGCGGCTGTTTCGTTGCGGCTTGCGGCGGGTGCCGGCAGGGTTGGAGTGGTTGGGGATGCTGGAGCATGCCGATCTGCGCAACAACCAGCTCAACGACCTGCCAGAGGCCCTGCTCAATGCCCCGGAACCTCTGCGTCGAGTAATAGCTGTGCAAGGGAACGCGTTGTCGGCGCAGGTCACCGAGCGCTTGTATGCTCAACCTGCACACGTGGGCGTAAGCGGCAACAGGGTGGAGGTGAGGGAGGGTGAGGCTGGCTGGCTGGCTACCCTGGAGGGGGAGGATATTGAAAATCGACGCCGCCAATGGCAAGCACTGCAGCGTGAGCCGGGAAGCAATGCGTTCTTTCAACTGCTCGATGAGCTAACCAGGAGCTCGGACTACCGTCTGGTGCGCTCCGATCTAAGCCGACGTGTCTGGGCGATGGTCGAGGCGCTCAACCAGGACACACGCATGCGCGAGGAGCTGTTCGAACTGGCGGCCGATCCGCGTACTTGCGTAGACAGTGTTGCCAGTTGCTTCGGTCATTTGGAGGTGCGCCAACAGGTGCTCCAGGCCACTGACGGGGGTGATCCGTTGACCACACGTGATGCGCGGCTGCTGTTGGCCCGGCGCCTCTTCCGGCTCGACCGGGTGGAAGCGTTTGCGCGGCAGGACTTCCAGTCCCGATCGCAACTGGCGAATGCTGAAGACGTGGACGAGGTGGAAGTCAGCCTTGCCTATCGCGTCGGGCTCTCGGTGCGGCTCGATCTGATCGGGCAGCCACGGACCATGCAGTTTCGCGCGATTGCCGGGGTGAGCCGCAGTGACCTGGACAGGGTCTACCAAGCTGTGCAGGAGGCGGAAGCGAGTGACGAACTTGCGCTGTTCATCAGCCAACGTGACTTCTGGTTGCCAGTACTGCGCGCGCAGCGGGCCGAAGATTTCGCGGCGTTGGAGGAACAGTTCGACACGCAACTGCAGGCACTGGATGAGCGAAAGGAGACGCTTGGCAGTGCCGCGTACGTGCAACAAGCCAACCAGATAGGCAAGGACCGTGAAGTGGCGCTGAATGCATTGGCCCTGCGCTTGACTCGCGAAGCGCTGCTGGCGCGGCCGTGAATGTAACCGGGGGCGAATCACGGGCATGGCTGCATTTCCTTGTGCCTTGCCCAGAGCAGGTTGGCGAGCATGCCAGCCTCATTCTTCGCTCCCGGGATTGCCATGATTTCCAGCACCTCCAACCTTGAAACCAGCCATCAGAAAGCAACTGATGATTTCATTGCCGCCAGGCTACCTGACTGGTTGAAACGGGCCAGCCAGGCCCAGATCATCGCCCTGCGCACCAGCCTCAACACACATCAGGCCAGCCAGGCCCGTTTGCGTGGGCTCACGCAGACCCTGCAACCCCTGCAGGTGTTCGCCCAACAGCATCTGCAGGGTGTGCTGGTGAAGCCACTGCCAGTAGGCATGACCCTCGCAGGGCTGGAATGGCTGCAGGTTTCACCGCGCATCGGTACCTTCCCCGGTACGCTTCAGCAGACCTATCACTACTCGGCCACCCGCCGGGATGGTTTGCTGAGGCTGATGGGTAATTTCGGCCCTGACGAATCGTTTTTCCTGGGCACCGGGCTGGTTCTCCCGGGGCGAGATGACTTGCTGACCGGCACGCCCGAGCAATTGGTTGCAGCATGCCGTGCGCTGGATGTGGGTCGGCTTTACCAGGACGAGCTGGCGCGGACGTTCAATGCCACCACCGAGGGCATCCTTGCCCAGGACAAACGTTCGGGCCTGGCATTGGCTGCGCAAGTCGCGATGCTCAAGGGTGACATCGACGAGCAGGTACAGCATGCCTTGCTGCAGGTGGTGGAGGGCGGTGGCCCCCATTCTGACACAGGCCTGCATGGTTACCCTGGCCTGCTGGAGGTGTTGGGCCAACGTGTGGCTGACGGGCTGTTCATTCGCCTGCGAGACTCTGTTGGCCAGGACCGAGGGGTGGTGCTCTACCTGCCCAGTGATCCCGTGCAGGCGCTGCGCCGTTTCGATTCCACAGAGGCCATGAACGCTGCAATGGCTGCAACGTTGCAAGAGAAGGGCTACCGAGACTACTTCACCCAGCTCATCAGCTTGCGACAGCGGGCGAGCTTCGCTGGTCTGCTGAGTGCGCGCCTCTCGGATCCACAGCCCGACCTGGCGTTGAGGGGCCCTACAGCCTTCGGGGACCTGTTCGCTGCGCTGGCTGCGCAACAGGTGCAGCGAGTCAAGGACGATGCTCGCCTGTTGCTGGTACCCACCGCGGACGCCGATGCTGCAGCGGCCCGTGCGCGTCGGGCTGCCTGGCGTGCCGCGGGCCTCGATCTGCTCAACCTGGCGGGGCTTTTCATCCCTGTCGTAGGGGCGATATTGCTTGGTCAGCTGGTGGTGCAGACGCTTGGCGAGGTTTTCGAGGGCGTCAGGGATTGGGCCCGTGGGCACCAGCACGAAGCCCTGGAGCATATGCTGGGTGTAGCTGAAACGGTGGCTGCGACGGCGTTGACCGTGGCGGGTGTGAGCGTTCTGCGCAGCGCCTTCGTCGATGGCCTGCAGCCTGTGAGCGTGGGCGGGCGGCGTGGCCTGTTGGGTTCCGATGACATTACGGCCTATGAGTCGACCCCAGGCACCATCGCCCTACGTGACGATGGGCTCTACGGCGACGAGAGCAGGCGCTGGATGCGCAGGGGCCAGCGTTACTATGAGGTACAGCGCAGCGAGCCTGAAGCCCCTTACCGCTTGTGTCACCCCAGTGGCGAAAAGGCGTACGGGCCGGCCGTGCTGCACAACGGCGAGCGTAGCTGGCGCCTGATGCAGGACCAGCCGCAGCGCTGGAGCGACGTGGCCATGATGCTCGATACCCTGTGGCCGCAGCATCCTTCCATTGACGCACAGCGGGCTGCGCAGGTGCTGCGGGTAGCCGGTGTGGATGCCGAGGAGTTGCGGGGCGTGCTGGTGGAAAACCGACCGGCGCCTGTCAACTTGCGAGAGACCTTGCGGCGCTTCGAAGCCCATGCCCGTATCGAGGCGTTTTTCACTCGTCTGGCCAGCTACTCGCTTGTCACCCAAGACAGTGCATTGCTCGCCTGGTGTGAGGCTCGTGCTGGCAGCACCAACAGCGACGTCCTGCTGCGCCAGCAAGCTGCCCTGTGGGGGCCTCTTCTCGACCACCTGAGCAGTTCGCCAGCTGGCGATGACGCTCTGCTGACGTTGATAAGGCGGGACTTTGCCGGTTTGCCGGAAGCTTATGCGCAGTCGCTGGCGGCGCAGTTCAGCGAAGGCGAGCGGTTCCTGGCAATGTCAGGTGGGCGTGTGACGCTGAATTTAGCAAGCAAGGCCCGCGCGCTGCTGCGTCTGGCCAGATTGAACCGTGCACTCGAAGGGCTTTACCTGCCCGGCAGCTACTGCAACGAAACCGGCGAACTGGCTTTCGCGCTGCTTCAGAAGGAAGTGGAAAGCAGCAACGGTGCGTCTGCCAATGCCCTTGACCTGCAATTGCGTGAAAGCGCACCGGACGGGCATTTGCTCAAGGCCGTGGGCCCCGCTGGCGTCCCCCGGATGCGTCGGGTAGTGGTGCGCAAAGACGGGCGCTTCCATCTCTATGATGGCTTGGGCCGTGCGTTGCCGTTCGGCGCTGGTGATTCGGCAAACCTGTACGACATGCTTGCCGCGGCCTTGGCACCTGAGCACCGCACGGCGCTTGGCATGGCTGAAAACGATATGGGAACGCAGCTACGTCAGCGACTGCTGGCACGACTTCCCGCTACGCACCAGGAGGTTGTCGAACTGTTGCAATGGCCAACCCAGGTGCAGTGGTTCAACCCTGGGCGACGCTTGGCTGATGGCCGGGTTGGCTATCTGCTCAGTGGCCGTGGTACGGGCGACAGCCACTCACTGCCGGCACGTGTTCGTGAGCGCTTGCGCCAGCTTTATCCAGGGCTGGATGAGGCACAGCTGGATCAGGAACAGGCACTGCTGATGAATAGGCAGCAATCCGCCTATGAGCGCATTGTAGAGCTTGAGGACGACCAAGATCAGTTGATCCGCCACCTCAACCGCTGGGTCAGCGCAGAGCTGAGCGAAAGGCGCCAGCGGCTTCGCCAGCGATCAGCCGACGCTATTCTGCGTGCCTGGCGCTTGCAGGGCGACTGTATTTACGACCATGCAGGCATGGTGACCGGCCAGCGCCTGTCGCTGAGTGGCGTGCAGCTCAGCAGTTTGCCGGAGTTACCGGCGGCCATCGATTTCCACCGTATTACCACCCTGCGCCTGCAGGAGTCTGCGGTTGATACGGTGCCAGTGAGTTTCTTGTGCCCGTTTACCGCGCTGACCGAGTTGGACATGAGCTTCAACCAACTGCGCAACATTCCGCTCGGGATTGCTTATCTGCCGCAATTGCAGCGTTTGCGCCTGGCACATAACCAGATCCGCCTCAATGCCCAAGCAGTCGGTATTCTGCAGGCTATGCCTGGCTTGTTGCATCTAGACTTGAGCTACAACCGTCTGGAAGACCTCGACCTACGCTTCAACCATCTCTCGGCCCTGACTCACCTGAACCTGCGCCACTGCCGGCTGGGGGCCTGGCCCAGCCGCATCGAACTGTGCGGCCTGCTGGTGCACTGTGATCTGCGCGACAACCAATTGCCGACGCCACCGGAAGCGGTGATTGCAATGCCCTATGCCTGGCGCCGGGGGCTTATCGTTGATCGCAACCCACTGAGGGGGGGTCAACTGCAACGCTTGTACGCGCTGGATCCCATTGAGGAGCATGGGCATCTGCCAGAGTCGATGGGCAAGGTCGACTTGCCTCATGCGCGCAGCCTGTGGCTGCAGCATATTGCCGAAAACGACCGCGCTGCGCGCGCAGTGCTATGGGACGGTCTGCTGGCCGAACCAGACAGTGCGGGTTTTTTTCGTATCCTGGCGTGGTTGGAGCATACCGCTGATTATGCTTCAGCAGTTGCCGGGGGCGGTCGGGAAGTACTTGTGCGTGATGTGTGGGCCATGCTGCAGGCGATGGACGTCAGCCCAGCGCTGCGGTTGCGCGTTTTTGAAGCGGCCAATCAACCGGTTTCCTGCTCGGACATGGTCAGCGATCGGTTCAGCCACATGAATGTACAGGTCTTGTTGGCCAAGGCTGAAGCGGACGCACAAGACCTGACGCAACGGGCGCAGCTCATGGCGTTCGGTCGGCAGCTGTACCGTCTTGACCAGGTGCAGCAGCAGGCCCGCCAGGCGATCCTGCGCCAGGGTGTCGAAGGTGAGCAGGTGGGGCGCTCGGCCTGGTCACTGGCATACCGTGTGCGCTTGCGCGAGCGTCTTGATTTGCCTGGTCAGCCATGGGCGATGCGTTACCCGAACGCTGTCGCGCTGAGCGATCAACACATCAACGATGTGGCTGCGGCTGTCCTCGCCAACGAGACGATCGAGGCGCGCACTCAAAGCCTGGTGAGTCAAGCGTTCTGGGAGACTTTTCTTGGTGAGCAGCACCGGAACTTGTTCGAGTCGCTCAGAACCGACTATCTCCAGCGCAGGGCGAACCTGCGCGCTATCCAGCCACCGCTCTCGGCTGAGCAGCTTCGTTCGCAGGTCGCGGATCTGGAGGATCAGGAGCAACGCGATAGAGAACGATTGCAGGCAGGCCTGACCGAGTCCTACTTGCGTGGCGAGAGTCGGGGCGACGGCTGACCTGCAAGGCGGCCAAACCGGTCATCGAGATTGACAGCTTTGGCCATTGCCGCCGTGCTTGAGCGGCGCGAACATCGTCGGACCGATGGTTCAACTCCAAAAACAAGAAACCAGGAGTCCGACGATGCGTGATTACGCCGAGGCCGCTCGAGCGTTCGACCTTGCGCAGGCCGCTACTGCGGCACTGCATGGCAACCTCGAAGCCCTCAATGCCTGTGTCGAATGCTGCGACCGCCATGCCGGTGGCGGCAAGCTGGCGCTGATCCACGAAGACCGGGACGGCCACACTGAGCGGTACAGTTTCGAGCAACTCAAGGTGCAGGCTGCCCGTTTTGCCAATGTACTCAAGGCGCAAGGCGTGAGTGCCGGGGACCGGGTGGCGGGTCTAATGCCCCGTACACCTGAGTTGCTTGTCACCATCCTCGCCACCTGGCGCCTGGGGGCGGTGTATCAGCCGTTGTTCACTGCGTTCGGCCCCAAGGCCATCGAGCATCGCCTTGAGCAGTCGCACGCCCGTGTCGTCGTCACCGACAGCCAAAACCGTGCCAAGCTGGACGACGTGCATGCCTGCCCGACGATCATCACGGTCAAGGCTCGCGTTGGCGAGCTGGATTTCCAACAGTGCCTTGAGCGTGCGGCAGACGACTGTGAACCGGTCATGCGCGCGGGTAACGACCCGTTCTTGCTCATGTTCACTTCAGGCACGACTGGCCCGGCCAAGCCACTGGAAGTGCCTCTGCGTGCCATCGTCGCGTTTCAAGGCTACATGCGCGACGCCATCGACCTGCGCCCCGAAGACAACTTCTGGAACCTGGCCGACCCGGGGTGGGCCTATGGCCTGTACTACGCGGTCACCGGCCCGTTGTCGCTGGGCCATGCCACCACGTTCTACGATGGCCCGTTCAGCGTCGAAAGCTGCGCGCGAGTCATCGACAAGCTTGGCATCACCAACCTGGCAGGCTCGCCCACCGCGTACCGCCTGTTGATCGCCGCCGGCAGTGCTTTTTCGGCGCCCGTCAAAGGCCGCCTGCGGGTAGTCAGCAGTGCCGGTGAGCCGCTTAACCCGGAAGTGATCCGCTGGTTTGCCGACGAGCTTGGGGTCACCATCCACGACCATTACGGCCAGACCGAACTGGGCATGGTGCTGTGCAACCACCATGGCCTGCAGCACCCGGTGCATCTGGGCTCGGCCGGCTTCGCCATCCCCGGTCATCGCATTGTCGTGCTGGACGAGCAGGGTAGCGAACTACCTGCCGGCCAGCCGGGCATCCTTGCGGTCGATCGCGAGCAGTCGCCGCTGTGCTGGTTCGGTGGTTACCACGGCTTGCCGACCAAATCGTTCGTCGGCAAGTACTACCTCAGTGGCGACACCGTCGAGCTGAACCAGGATGGCAGCATCAGTTTCGTCGGCCGTAGCGACGATGTGATCACTACCTCCGGCTACCGGGTCGGCCCATTCGATGTGGAGAGTGCGTTGATCGAGCACCCGGCGGTGATCGAGGCGGCCGTGATCGGCAAACCGGACCCGGAGCGCACCGAGCTGATCAAGGCCTTCGTGGTCTTGGCCAGCGGCGTCGCCGGCAACGCCGAGCTGGAAGAAACCTTGCGCCAGCACGTGCGCCAGCGCCTATACGCGCATGCCTACCCCAGAGAAATCGAATTCGTCAGCGAGCTGCCCAAGACCCCGAGCGGCAAGCTGCAACGCTTCATCCTGCGTAATCAGGAAGTCGCCAAACAACACGCGCAACAGGCCACCCCTGCCAGCGCCTGAAAGGAACCGATCATGCACATAGCCAACAAACACTTCATCGTCAGCGGCGCCGCTTCCGGGCTGGGTGCCGCTACTGCTCAGATGCTGGTCGAGGCCGGCGCCAAGGTCATGCTGGTCGACCTCAATGCCCAGGCCGTCGAGGCCAAGGCTCGCGAGCTGGGCGACAACGCCCGCTTCGCGGTGGCCGACATCAGCGACGAGCAGGCTGCCCAGGCGGCGGTCGATGCAGCCGTCAACGCCTTTGGCAGCTTGCATGGGCTGGTCAATTGCGCCGGCATCGTCGGTGCCGAGAAGGTGTTGGGCAAGCAGGGCCCGCATGGCCTGGGCAGCTTCGCCAAGGTCATCAACGTCAACCTGATCGGCAGCTTCAACCTGCTGCGTCTGGCTGCTGCGGCCATGGCCGAAGGGGCTGCCGACGAGGGGGGCGAACGCGGGGTGATCATCAACACTGCGTCCATTGCCGCTTATGACGGGCAGATCGGCCAGGCCGCCTACGCGGCCTCCAAGGGCGCCATCGCCAGCCTGACCTTGCCGGCCGCCCGCGAACTGGCGCGCTTCGGTATCCGTGTGATGACCATCGCCCCAGGCATCTTCGAAACACCGATGATGGCCGGCATGACCGAGGACGTGCGTGCTTCGCTGGCTGCCGGCGTGCCGTTCCCGCCGCGTCTGGGTCGCCCCCAGGAATATGCCGCACTGGCCCGTCACATCATCGAGAACAGCATGCTCAACGGCGAGGTGATCCGCCTCGACGGTGCACTGCGCATGGCTGCCAAGTAAGGAGAACGAACATGACCCTCGCCAATGACCCGATCGTTATCGTCAGCGCCGTGCGCACGCCCATGGGTGGGCTGCAGGGCGACCTCAAAAGCCTGACAGCGCCGCAACTGGGCAGCGCGGCCATTCGCGGCGCCGTGGAGCGCGCCGGCATCGACGCCGCCAGTGTCGAGCAAGTGTTGTTCGGCTGCGTGCTGCCGGCCGGGCAAGGCCAGGCCCCGGCGCGCCAGGCCGCGCTGGGCGCCGGGCTGGACAAGCACACCACCTGCACCACCCTGAACAAGATGTGTGGCTCGGGCATGCAAGCCGCGATCATGGCCCATGACTTGCTGCTGGCCGGCACTGCAGACGTGGTGGTAGCGGGGGGCATGGAAAGCATGACCAATGCCCCGTACCTGCTGGACAAAGCCCGTGGTGGTTACCGCATGGGACACGGCAAGATCATCGACCATATGTTCATGGACGGCCTGGAAGACGCCTACGACAAAGGCCGCCTGATGGGTACCTTCGCTGAAGACTGCGCTCAGGCCAACGCCTTCAGCCGCGAAGCCCAGGACCAGTTCGCCATCGCCTCGCTGACCCGTGCCCAGGACGCGATCAGCAGCGGCCGCTTTGCCGCCGAGATCGTGCCGGTGGAAGTCGCCGAGGGCAAGGAAAAACGCGTGATCAAGGATGACGAGCAGCCGCCCAAGGCGCGCTTGGACAAGATCCCGCAGCTCAAGCCGGCGTTCCGTGAAGGTGGCACCGTGACGGCGGCCAACTCCAGTTCGATTTCCGACGGCGCTGCCGCGCTGGTGCTGATGCGCCGCTCCGAAGCTGACAAGCGCGGCCTCAAGCCCCTGGCAGTCATCCATGGCCATGCTGCCTTCGCCGACGCCCCGGCGTTGTTCCCGACCGCGCCGATCGGGGCCATCGACAAACTGCTGAAACGCACCGGTTGGAACCTGGCAGAAGTCGACTTGTTCGAGATCAACGAGGCCTTTGCGGTGGTCACGCTGGCGGCCATGAAGCACCTCGACCTGCCCCACGAAAAGGTCAACATCCACGGCGGCGCCTGCGCACTCGGGCACCCGATTGGCGCTTCTGGCGCTCGCATCCTGGTAACCCTGTTGTCGGCCTTGCGCCAGAACAACCTGCGCCGAGGTGTGGCCGCCATCTGCATCGGCGGTGGCGAGGCCACGGCCATGGCTGTCGAATGCCTGTACTGAGGTGAACCATGCTGGTAACTGACGAGCAACAACAGATAGCCGATGCGGTACGTACCTTCGCCCAGGAGCGCCTGAGACCGTTCGCCGAACAATGGGACAAGGAACATCGGTTCCCGAAAGAGGCCATTGACGAAATGGCCGAGCTGGGCCTGTTCGGCATGCTGGTGCCGGAGCAGTGGGGCGGCAGCGACACCGGTTATGTGGCCTATGCCATGGCCCTGGAAGAGATCGCCGCCGGTGATGGGGCCTGCTCGACCATCATGAGCGTGCACAACTCGGTCGGTTGCGTGCCGATCCTGCGTTTCGGCACCGAGCAGCAGAAAGCACGGTTTCTCACCCCGCTGGCCAGCGGTGCGATGCTCGGCGCCTTTGCCCTGACCGAACCGCAGGCGGGCTCCGATGCCAGCAGCCTGAAGGCCCGTGCGCGTCTGGACGGTGACCACTATGTGCTCACTGGCAGCAAGCAGTTCATCACCTCCGGGCAGAACGCCGGGGTGGTGATCGTGTTTGCCGTGACCGACCCGGACGCCGGCAAGCGCGGGATCAGCGCCTTCATCGTGCCCACCGATTCGCCGGGCTACCAGGTGGCGCGGGTGGAGGACAAGCTCGGCCAGCATGCATCCGACACCTGCCAGATCGTCTTCGACAACGTGCGTGTGCCGGTGGTCAACCGCCTGGGTGCAGAAGGCGAGGGCTACAAGATAGCCTTGGCCAACCTTGAAGGTGGCCGCATCGGTATCGCCTCGCAGGCGGTTGGCATGGCCCGGGCCGCGTTCGAAGTGGCGCGCGACTACGCCAACGAGCGGCAAAGCTTCGGCAAGGCGTTGATCGAGCACCAGGCTGTGGCCTTCCGCCTGGCCGACATGGCGACGAAAATCGCCGTTGCCCGGCAGATGGTGCTGCACGCCGCCGCGCTGCGTGACGCCGGGCGCCCGGCGTTGGTGGAGGCGTCGATGGCCAAGCTTTTTGCCTCGGAAATGGCCGAAAAGGTCTGCTCGGATGCCTTGCAGACCCTGGGCGGTTATGGCTATCTGAGCGACTTCCCGCTGGAGCGGATCTACCGTGACGTTCGGGTTTGCCAGATCTACGA
The DNA here is from genome assembly GCF_001320885.1 of Pseudomonas sp. NBRC 111140. Lineage (NCBI taxonomy): Bacteria > Pseudomonadati > Pseudomonadota > Gammaproteobacteria > Pseudomonadales > Pseudomonadaceae > Pseudomonas > Pseudomonas sp. NBRC 111140. Next base: position 18,532 of record NZ_BCBQ01000013.1, on the reverse strand, counting down.
AGGCACCAGCGACATTCAGCGCATGGTCATTGCGCGCAATCTTTGAAGGAGCAGACTGCATGGCATTCGAAACCATCCTGTTGGACATCCACGGCAAGGTCGGCCTGATCACCCTCAACCGCCCGCAAGCCCTCAATGCGCTGAACGCGCAGATTGTCGGCGAGATCAACCAGGCCCTTGACCAGCTCGAGCGTGACCCGAATATCGGTTGCGTGGTGCTGACAGGTTCGGCCAAGGCCTTTGCCGCTGGCGCCGACATCAAGGAAATGGCCGAACTGCAATACCCGCAGATCTACGTCGACGACCTGTTCAGCGATGCTGACCGCATTGCCAACCGGCGCAAGCCGATCATCGCGGCGGTCTCCGGCTTCGCGCTGGGCGGCGGCTGCGAGTTGGCGATGATGTGTGACTTTATCCTCGCCGCCGACAACGCCAAGTTCGGTCAACCGGAAATCAACCTTGGCGTGTTGCCGGGCATGGGCGGTACCCAGCGTCTGACCCGTGCCGTGGGTAAGGCCAAGGCCATGGAACTGTGCCTGACTGGCCGCCTGATGGGGGCTGAAGAGGCTGAGAGGGCTGGCTTGGTGGCGCGAATCGTGCCGCAGGCGGAGTTGCTGGAAGAGGCGCTTAAGGTGGCTGCGACCATTGCCAGCAAATCGATCCCGGTGAGCATGATGGTCAAGGAGAGCGTTAACCGAGCGTTTGAAGTTACCCTCAGCGAGGGCGTGCGCTTTGAACGCCGGGTCTTCCATGCGGCTTTCTCCACTGAAGACCAAAAAGAAGGCATGGCCGCCTTCATCGCCAAGCGCGAGGCGCAGTTCAAGGATCGTTGATGCCAGCTGGGAATTTGGGCTGGGCCTCCAGGTGCATGCCTTGAGAGGTCTGGTCGCTGTGAGATCGAGCGCCGGGCGGGTGGCGCTCGATCTCATGGGCGCTGAAAAGGTTGTGGCGAGCCTCCCAAGACCAGCCATCCCTGCACCGACCGGCGGATTGTAAGCACTGGAAGCAAATTCGCACCCATTTGCAGTTGCTCCACGCGACGTGGCGCCTTAGACTGCCGCCCCCTGTAAAAGAGTGCCGGTTGGCGCTTGAAGAATTCCGCTGCCGATGCCAAGGCGTCGGCGGCACATGAATCGCCCAAATGCACATTTTTTCATAGAGAAATCGATGACCAAGGAACAGTTGCTGGCCATGTCGGCCGATGACTACATGAACGCCGACCAGCTGGCCTTCTTCACTGAGCTGCTGCAGGCGATGAAAGTCGAAACCCATGAACGCATCGAGCTCAGCCGCACCACCATCGAAGGCCTTGACACCCCGTCGGACCCTGCCGACGTGGCTTCGGTCGAAGAAGAACGTAGCTGGCTGGTAAATGCCATCGACCGCGACCAACGCCTGCTGCCACAGCTGGAAATGGCCCTGGACCGCATTACCGACGAAAGCTTCGGCTGGTGCGATGACAGTGGTGAGCCAATCGGCCTGAAGCGCCTGCTGATCAGCCCGACCACCAAGTACTGCATCGAAGCCCAGGAGCGCCACGAGCAGCTCGACCGCCACCAGCGCCAGGTATAACCCGCGCCAGGTGCAAAGCCCCACGGAGCGATCCCTGGGGCTTTTTGCGCTTGTCGTCGCCGCCGTTTTTGTTGCGCCATAAGAAACACTGCTGTACTGGCATGCGCTGTTTTCTCTTCGCAGGCAGGCGTATCATGGCCTTATCGTTAGGGTGCTAATTAAATTCCGGAGGGAATGATGAATAGCCGAGTCGATGTAGCCGTGATGATTGGTTCGGGTGTGCCGGCCACCCTGCAGGCACTGGGTAAGCGCATTTGCTGGGTGGTGCTGGTCAATGGCGAGCGCCGTGGCACCGCGTTTGCCACGCGTGAAGAAGCGCTGGAGTGCCAGGCTGCCTGGCAGCAGCAGCTGAAGAAGGGGTTGGCAGCCTGAAAATGTTTATTGCCTCTCGACGTGTTTCAGTGTTTTCGGGCATATTTGTTCTACAGTAATGCGCACATGGATGCCAGGGCTTGTTTTCTTGCAGGCTCACTCCCATGGTTGCGTTTTCTGGCGAGTGATCTCAGGCATCACACTTCCCTAACCGGGGATGAGCCAAACGCCTTCGGTTGAAGGCGAATCTGGCAGACCAGAGTAAAGATTCCTGCACGCTGCATCGTCAGCGAGCACAGACATTTCGCATATCGCTTTATTACTCTTTTCGCCTATCGATAAGAAGTGGCCGTGCCTCCCCGAGCTTGGGAGAGGGCGGGTTGTAACCGGTTGAGGATTACTTCATTGGCAGTCAGCACACTTGATACTCATGCGTTGTTCGCCTTGGGCGACTTGCGCGGTAAATTGGCCCAACTGTTCCAGGGTCGCTTCATCTATGTCACCGAACAGAATCCCGAAGGCCTGTACATGGCCGAAATCGACACCGAAAGTGCACTGGTGGTCGATGACAAACAGCGCCTTGAGCTGAAAGTCGGCGACCACTTCCGCGCTGCCGTATTGCCCAGCCGCGAAGGCGGCAAGCTGGAAATGCGCTTTCGCGAAATAAAGTTGAATGTGTATGGCGTGGGCGATTACGCCTTCGTTTCGGTGCCGGAAGGCGATGGGATCGTGTTTCGGGAAGGGCATGGCGTGATGCTGGTGTTCGCCGCGCAGCAACAAGTGCAGGAAGGCCTGGGCAAGTTGCTCAAAGCGGTGACCGGCAAAGTTGCCAAGTGGCGCAAGGGTGAACTGACCACGTTCAAGGCCAGTGAATGACCGACGCTGACGCCGGTCCTGCCTCGCGGTCCGAGTTTCATCGGCAGCACCAAGCACATGCCGTGGCCGAGGCCGAACGCATGCTGGCCAAGCGCGAGGAGCTGAAAGGCACCTGGTTGAACTGGGTGGCGGCTGAGCTCTATGGCCTCAGCCCGCCGCCATATGCCGCCATGGTTCGGCGCGAGTTGCAGCGCCTCAGCCAAGGCTGAGGCGGCAACCCTTCAGTTACCTCGGTCGCTGCCGCTGCTGACCTCTTCAGGGACCGGCTCTTTCGACATGCGCTTGCGGAACAGCGCCGCCCGCGCCAGCAGTAGCGTGGTGACCGGCACGGTGATCGACAGCAGTATCGGGATCAGCCAGGCATGCAGCACCGGGGCGTCCTTGAGCCACGAGAAATAGATGATCGAGGCCAGTGCCACGCACCAGGCGCCAATGGTCGAGGCCAGTGCGGGCGGGTGCATGCGTTGGAAGTAGTCTTTCAGGCGCACCAGGCCTATCGCACCGATCAGGGCGAACAGGCTGCCGGTCAGCAGCAGCGCGGCAGTGACCAGTTCCAGCCAAAACGGCAGTACCAGGGTTTCAGTCATTCGATCACCTCACCGCGCAGCAGGAACTTGGCCAGGGCAAACGAGCCGACGAAGCCGAACAGCGCAATCAGCAGGGCACCCTCGAAATAGGTGTCACTGGCATAGCGGATACCCAGCACCAGCATGGTCAGCATGGCCAGGATGTACAGGTAGTCCAGCGCCAGCACACGGTCCTGGGCGGATGGGCCACGGAACAGCCGGATCAGCGCCAGGCCCATGGCCAGGGCGAAGATGAACAGGCTGGCGAGAACAGCATTGGCGAGCAGGCCTGTCATTGGAAAATCTCCATCAGCGGGCGTTCGTAGGTGTCCTTGAAGTGTTGGATGAAGGCCGCTTCATCCTCCAGGTCGAACACGTGCAGCAGCAAGACACTGCGGTCCAGCGCCAGTTCGGACCAGACGGTGCCCGGTACCACCGTGGTAATCATCGACAGCGCTGCCAGGCCGTGCGCGTCGCGCAGTGCCAGCGGTATGTGGACGAACGCGGAGCGTGGAGGCTGCTTGCCGGCACGCAGCACGCCACGAGCAACCAGCAGGTTGGAGATGATTACATCCAGGCCGACCCGGGCGATCAGCCTGGCGATGACCAGTGGCCGGCGTACGTGGGCATGCTGCGGACGCAGGGGCGCCATCAGCAGCGGCGCCAGCACGCCGAGTGCGGCGCCTAGCAGCAGGTTGCCAGGGCTTACCGAGAGGTTCAGCAACAGCCACAGGCCGAACAGCGAGACCGACAGCAGTGGGGCGGGGAACAGTCGGTTCATGGCTGCACCTGTACGTCGAGCGTGGTGGGGCCAGGAATCGGCCGGGCGGCCATCACGGCTTCGATATAGGCGTCCGGGGCCTGCAGGCTGGCAGCTGTGTCCTGGGTGTAGCGCAGCAACGGCTCGGCCTTGAGGCTGAGTATGATGCACAGGCCGAGCAGGATGACGATTGGCAGGCACTCATAGCGGCGCAGTACCGGCGAGGGCCGTTCTTCGGGTTTCCAGAAACGCTGGATGCCAACGCGGCCGAAGGCGATCAGCGAGGCCAAACCGGAGAGGATCAGCAAGGCCACGAGACCCCAGCCGGCCACACTCAGCGGCTGTTCGGCGGGCACGCCGAGGCCCAGTGGGTTGAATAGCGCGCTGATAAGGTTGAGCTTGGCGACAAAACCCGACAGCGGCGGCATGCCGATGATCAGCAGCGCACAAGCGATGAAGCTGAGGCCGAGGAAGGCCATGGTCCACGGGATGATCTGGCCGATCACCGCCTTCTGCTCATCGTCGAGGTTGATGCCTTTGGGCGGGTGCAGCGATTCCAGCGGTGGGGGCATGGCGTCTTCTTCTTCGTCCAGCGGTGCTTCATTGGCCGAGCGCGAACGCTCGACCAGTTCAGCGAGCAGGAACAGTGCGCACAGCGCGAGGGTCGAGTTGACCAGATAGAACAACGCCGCGCCGGTCAGCGCCGACTGGGCAAAGCCGACGGCGCCGAGCAGGGTGCCGGCCGAGACCAGTATGCTCAGGGCCGCCATGCGCTCCAGGCGCTGTGCGGCAAGGATCGATACTGCTGCCACCGCCAGAGTGACCAGGCCGCCGTACACCAGCCACTCGCCGCCGAAATGCGCCGAGGCTCCGGCCTGCCCGGAGAACAGCAGCGTCCACAGGCGCAGCACGGCGTACAGGCCGACTTTGGTCATGATGGCGAACAGCGCAGCCACCGGCGCACTGGCCGAGGCGTAGGCTGGCACCAGCCAGAAGTTCAGCGGCCAGATACCGGCCTTGACCAGGAAGGCCATGGCCAGGATTGCCGCGCCGGCATGCAGCAGGCCACGGTCGGCCTCCGGTACCAGTGGAATCTTCAGTGCCAGATCGGCCATGTTCAAGGTACCGGTCACGCCATACAGCATTGCTGCGCCGATCAGGAACAACGATGAGGCGAACAGGTTGATGGCGATGTAGTGCAGGCCGGCGCGCACCCGAGCGCGACCCGAGCCATGCAGCAGCAGGCCATAGGAGGCGGCCAGCAGCACTTCGAAGAACACGAACAGGTTGAACAGGTCGGCGGTGAGGAAGGCCCCGTACAGGCCCATCAGCTGGATCTGGAACAGCGCATGGAAGCTGGCCCCGGCGCCGTCCCAGCGGGCACGGGCAAACAGTAGCGCACTGAAACCGATGACCCCGGTCAGGGTCAGCAAGAGCGCAGACAAGTGGTCCACCACCAGCACGATGCCGAATGGCGCCGGCCAGTTACCCGGCAGGTACACGCCTATCGACTCTGCCTGGCCCTGGGTCCGCACCCACAGCAGCAGAGAGACCGCGATGACCAGGCCGGCGAAGGTTGACAGCAGGTTCAGCCTGGCCTTGATATGCCTGTGCTTTTCACCCAGCAGCAACATCACCGATGCAGTAATCAGCGGCAGCAGAATGGGGGCGACGATCAGTTGACTCATGCCACTCATTCGTCACGCTCCCGGCCATCCACGTGGTCGGTACCAGTCAGGCCACGCGAGGCCAGCAGCACCACCAGAAACAGCGCAGTCATGGCGAAACTGATGACGATGGCGGTTAACACCAGCGCCTGCGGCAGTGGGTCGGTGTAATGCAGCAGGTCCTGAGTGACGCCGTCCTTGATGATCGGCTCCTTGCCAATGAACAGGCTGCCCATGCTGAAAATGAACAGGTTGACCCCGTAAGACAGCAGGCACAGGCCCATGATTACCTGGTAGGTACGCGGGCGCAGGATCAGCCACACCCCCGAGGCGGCCAGCACGCCGATGGCGACTGCAATCACTTCTTCCATCAGGCGGCTCCTGCTTGGCTGGTTTTCGCCGGGTTGCCCGGGCGGTAGGCGCGCACCGACTGGTGCGCCAGGGCCGTGAGGATCAACAGCGTCGAGCCGACCACCACGGTGTACACGCCGACATCGAAGAACAGCGCGCTGGCCACGTGCACGTCACCGAGCAACGGCAGGTGCAGGTGGGCGGTATGAGTGGTGAGGAACGGATAGCCAAGCAACATGGCACCGACTCCAGTCAGGGTCGCGCACAGCAGCCCGGTGCCCATCCAGCGCAGCGGCCGCAGGCTCATCTGTGCTTCGACCCACTGGGTGCCGGCCACCATGTACTGCAGGATGAACGCCACCGACATCACCAGACCGGCGACAAAGCCACCGCCCGGCTGGTTGTGCCCGCGCATGAACAAGTACATCGACACCAGCAGGGCGATCGGCAGCAGCAGGCGCACCAGTACCGCCGGCACCATCATGAAACCGAGTGCGGTGTCGGTGGCGTGCCGCGGGTTGATCAGGTCGGTGACCACGTCGGGCGCCAGCTGGCGCTGCTGCGCCGGCAGTTGCATGCTCTCCTTCGGTGGGCGGAAGCGCCGCAGCAGGGCGAACACGGTCAGCGCCACGGCCACCAGCACGGTAATTTCACCGAGGGTATCGAAGCCGCGGAAGTCGACCAGCATGACATTGACCACATTGGTACCACCGCCCTGAGGCAGCGCCCGACTCAGGTAGAACGAGGAAATATCGTTGGGCGTCGGCCGGGTCAGCATCGCGTAGGACAGCACGGCCATGCCGCCCCCTACCAGCACCGCCAGCAGCAGGTCGCGCAGGCGGCGCATGCGCGCGCGCTCCAGGCTGCCCGGTAGTGGCGACACGCCTTCAATCCGTCGCGGCAACCAGCGCAAGCCGAGCAGGATCAGCACAGTGGTGACCACTTCCACCACCAACTGGGTCAGGGCCAGATCGGGCGCGGAGAACCAGACGAAGGTGATGCAGGTCATCAAGCCGCAGACGCTGACCATGATCAGTGCTGCCAGACGGTGGTATTTGGCCTGGTAGGCGGCGCCGATGGCGCAGGCAATGGCGATCAGCCACAGGGCGACGAACACACCCGAACCCGGAATCTTCGGCCGGTCGCCCCAGCTCAGGCCGCTATAGAGCATGGGCGTGAGGCCAGCAAGAAACGCGGCGACGACCAGCATGAACAGCTGCGACTGCAGGCGACGGGTGGTGAACAGGCGCTCGATGCGACGTGCCAGCAGCATCAGGTGCACTTGGCCGTGCTCGAACAGGCGCTTGCCGTTGAAGCGCTCGATCAGCGGTGGGTAGGGGAAGCGGCCCAGGCGCAGCTGCTTGCGCAGCAGCAGGTACAGGACGATGCCGCCGCTCATGGCCACCAGGCTCATGATCAGCGGTGCGTTCCAGCCATGCCAGATGGCCAGGCTGTATTCCGGCAGTGTGCCGCCTACTACCGGCAGGGCCGCAGCGGCCAGCAGCGGGCCGACCGACTGAGCAGGGAAGATGCCCACTACCAGGCAGGTGAGCACCAGCAGCTCGACCGGCGCACGCATCCAGCGTGGCGGCTCGTGCGGGGTATGGGGCAGGTCCTGGGCTGGCGGCCCGAAGAACACATCGACCGTGAAGCGCAGGGCATAAGCCACGCTGAAGGTACCGGCCAGGGTGGCGATCACCGGCAACGTCGTTTCGACCCAGGCGGTGGAGCTGATGAATACGGTTTCGGCGAAGAACATTTCTTTCGACAGGAAGCCGTTCATCAACGGGACGCCGGCCATCGAGGCGCTGGCCACCATGGCCAGGGTGGCGGTGTATGGCACCAGGCGGATCAGGCCACTGAGGCGGCGGATGTCACGCGTACCGCTTTCGTGGTCGATGATACCGGCGGCCATGAACAGGGAGGCTTTGAAGGTGGCATGGTTGAGAATGTGGAACACGGCGGCAACGGCCGCCAGCGGGCTGTTCAGACCTAGCAGCAGGGTAATGAGGCCCAGGTGGCTGATGGTCGAATAGGCCAGCAGGCCCTTGAGGTCGTTCTGGAACATGGCGGCGAAAGCGCCGAGCAGCAGAGTGAGGGCGCCGGCGCCGCCGACGATCCAGAACCACTCATCGCTGCCCGACAGCACCGGCCAGAAGCGCGCCAGCAGGAACACGCCCGCCTTGACCATGGTGGCGGAGTGCAGATAGGCCGATACCGGGGTGGGCGCTGCCATGGCGTGGGGCAGCCAGAAATGGAAGGGGAACTGTGCGCTCTTGCTCAGGGCGCCGATGAGGATCAGGGGCAGCAGCACCGGGTACAGCGCATGCTGGCGGATGGTGTCGCCGGCAGCCAGGACCTTGTCCAGGTCGTAGCTGCCGACCACATGGCCTAGCAGCAGGGCCCCTACCAACAGGCACAAACCGCCCGCGCCGGTGACCATCAGCGCCATGTAGGCGCCGCGGCGGGCGTCGGCGCGGTGGTGCCAGTAGCCGATGAGCAGGAAGGAGAACAGGCTGGTGAGTTCCCAGAAGAACACCAGCTGGATCAGGTTGCCGGAGATCACCAGGCCGAGCATGGCGCCCATGAAGGCCAGGAAGAAGGCGAAGAAACGCGGTACCGGGTCTTGCGGCGACATGTAGTAGCGGGCATACAGCGACACCAGCGTACCAATGCCCAGCACCAGCAACGAGAACAGCCAGGCAAAGCCGTCCATGCGCAGCACCAGGTTCAACCCCAGGCTGGGCAGCCACAGGAATTCTTCGCGAATTACGCCACCGTGGGCAATCTGAGGGTACAGAAGTGCTACCTGGACGGTACCGACCAGGGCTACGAGCCCGGCAAGAATGGACTCGGCGTTACGTGCGTTGTGCGGCAGCACGGCTGCCAGGCAACTGCCCACGAACGGCAGAAGCAGTAGCACTATCAAAGACATAGCGGCCTATTCTGGAGAAGTTTGCAAAGATCATACGTGCCGAGTGGATGATCACCAACACGCAAGCTGTCGCAGAATCCTACAAACAGGCTGTGACAAGCTGTTTTTTTATAACAGTTTTTTACAAAGCATAGTCGTAGTTGGCGGCTTTACAGCCCTGCCTGGCGCTCGCCTGAATTTTGCACGTCCCGTGCGGCATCGACTTCGCGCGGGCGGCGCACCTTGAGTTCGCTGACCACCACCGCGATCACGATCAGCAAGCCGCCAAGCAGCGCCACGCCCGGCAGGCGCTCGCCGGCTAGGCGCCCGACGATACCGGCCCACACCGGTTCACCGGCATAGATGAGGGTCGCGCGGGTGGGGGAGACCGACTTTTGCGCCCAGTTCATTGCCACCTGAATGACTGCGCTCATGGCGCCCAGGCCCACTGCGCTGGTCAGCAGCAGCCAGGAGAAGTCGGGGATGCGCTCCTGGGTCGGCACGATCATCAGGAACGCTAGCAGTGAAGCAGTCGCCAGTTGCACGACGGTGACCCGTCGCACATCGACCTGGCCTGCATAGCGGCTGATCAGGATGATTTCGCCTGCAATGGCCACCGCGCTGACCAAGGTGACCAGTTCGCCTTCGCTGAAGTGCAGGCTGCCGCCTTCGGGCCCGGCCAGCAGCATCAGGCCGATGAACGCCAGGCAAATGCCGATGCTGGGCATCAGGCCAGGCCGCCGGCCCAGCACCAGCCACTGCAGCAGCGGCACGAACGGCACGTAAAGTGCGGTGATGAACGCCGACTGGCTGCTGCTGATGGTTTGCAGGCCCATGGTCTGCAAGCCGTAGCCGAGCATGATCGACACACCGATCAGCATGCCGGCCTTCAGTTCGGTAAAGGTCAGCCCAGGCAGCGCTCGTGCCGACACCACGGCTACGAACAGCGCGGCTGCCGCAAAGCGCAGGCCGACGAAGAACATCGGGCCGCTGACGGTCATCACGTTGTGCACCAGCAGGAAGGTGCCGCCCCACAACATGGTGATGAACACCAGCACCAGTTCGGCCTTGCTCAGGCGAAAGGTAACGGTGGAGGTCGACTTGCTGCTGGGCTGGCTCATGGTCTTGCACACTCGGCGGGGGGCGGCGCACAATCGCCGCAAAAGTGGGCAGTATACTGCGCAATCTTGACCAGTGAGCAATATAGTGCACAAAGATTCTTTGCACCGGGCATCGGTGCTGCAACATGTCAGCCTCAATGTGCGCAGCCTGCGCAACGCTGCCGGAATGAGCCAGACGGCGCTTGCCGAGCGCTCCGGGGTCAGCCGCCGCATGCTGGTAGCGATCGAGGCGGGCGAGAAGAATGTCAGCTTGACCACCCTGGACTTGATCGCTGAAGCCTTGGGCGTGGCCTTCAGTACCCTGATCCAGGCGCCAGACCTGCGCGACCCCGGGCGCATCGAAGAGCTGGCCTGGGCTGGCGAACATCCGCAGAGCAGGGCGGTGTTGCTTGGCACCAGTGCGGCACGGCGCGAGGTGGAGCTGTGGGAGTGGACCCTCGCACCGGGCGAGTGCTATTCCAGCGAGGCTGATGCCGAAGGCTGGAGCGAGCAGATTTATGTGGCCGAAGGGCAATTGACGCTGATCATCGAAGATGTCGAGCATCGCTTGCAGGTGGGGCAGTTCCACGTGTTCCCCAGCAATTGCCGGTATGCCTACCGTAACGATGGCGCGGTGGCGGTGCGGTTTGTGCGCAATGTGGTGATTTGAGCTTGCAGCTTTAGGGGCTGCACAGCAGCCCCCAAAGCTCTCGAGCTGATCAATCTTTCAGCAGTTCTTCGGTCTTCACCACCTTGGCGTAGGCAAACGCCAACGCCGCCATCGCCGAATCATGCACCTGCGCCGCCGGCACCTGCTTGCCGTCGAATTCCAGTGGTAGGGTCGCGCAGGCATCGTGCGCCACGGTCACCGTATAGCCCAAATCTGCCGCGGCGCGGGTAGCGGCGTCGATGCACATGTGGCTCATGCTGCCGGCAATGGTCAGGGCCTCGACACCATGCCGGTCCAGCGTGTGCTCAAGCTCGGTGCCTAGGAAGGCATTGACCTTGTGCTTGAGCACCACCGGCTCGCCTTTTACCGGCGCGACCTTGGAGTGGATGGCCGCACCCTGCGAGCCTGGGGCGAAGAATGGCGCATCGGCGCTGTCGAACTCATGCCGCACGTGCACCACCAGGTCGCCACGCTGGCGCGCTGCTGCCAATAAGCGTGCAGCGTTGTCGGCCGCCTGGTCGGCGCCATCGAGTGTCCACTTGCCGCCCGGGAAGTAGTCGTTCTGGATGTCGATGATGATCAGTGCCTGCTTGCTCATGCTGCCTCCTGTGGCAGTAGTCGTGGATAGACGTTAGTTATAGGCTGTGTGCACTGACATGAGGATTGGCGCGAACGACACTATGCGGGCAAAAACTGACACCCCATCCAGCCTGGACATCGGTCTGCTGCTGTACCCCGGCGTGCAGCGCGCCGCCGTGCATGGGCTGGCCGACCTGTTCCTGGTGGCCAACCGGGTTGCGGCCGAGCTGGGTGGCGTTGGGTTGCCGACTATTCGCGTCAGCTTCTGGCAGGCAGATGAATTGGGGCGATTGCTGCCTGCCCCGGATAGCCCGGCTGATGCCGGGCTGGGCTTGCGCGTTTTGATCATTCCGCCGAGCCTGGAGTCGGCTCCGCAAGCCGAGCTGCTCGAACGTCACCGCGCGTTGCTGTGCCAACTGCACGTGCAGGGTACGGTGCTGGCGTCAGTATGTATCGGGGTGTTTTTCATTGCCGCCAGCGGCCTGCTGGACGGGCGCCCGGCCTGCACCCACTGGAACTATGTACAGGCGCTTGCACAGCGCTTCCCCAAGGTGCGGGTAGAGGCCCAGCAGCCGTTGCTGGATGACGGGGACATCGTGACCTCGGCCGGGCTCATGGCCTGGACCGACTTGGGCTTGCGCCTGCTGGAGCGCTTTCTGGGGGCTACGGTGGCACGGGAGACCGCCCGCTATCTGGCCGTCGATCCGGTCACGGCGACGCTGCCCGGGGCTGTATTCAGCCCGCGCCTGGATCACGGTGACGAGGCCGTGCTGAAAGTACAACACTGGTTGCAGGGCAATGGTGGGCAGGATGCCGACCTGGCCGCGATGGCTGCCTGCGCGGGGCTGGAGGCGCGGACCTTCTTGCGGCGATTTCGTGCTGCTACCGGGCTACGCCCGACCGAGTACTGCCAGCAGGTCAGGGTAGGGCGGGCGTGCCGTTTGCTGGAGTTTACCCGGCGCAACGTCGAACAGATCGCCTGGGGTGTGGGCTACCAGGATCCGGGCGCCTTTCGCAAGGTGTTCCAACGCGTCACCGGCTTTACCCCGAGCGACTATCGGCGGCGGTTTGCGGTGTCCGATCAGGGTATGTAGAAACCACTTGACCTTGACTTTGCTTGAGGTTTTACCCTGCTCGGCATCGCGCTGCATGCGTCCTTATCCAGGAGACCGTCGATGTCGGCAAACGCTCATGCCTTGTGGTTCACCCAGATGATCGAATATGAAGTGCCCAGCGTGTGCCAGCACGCACTGGCCCAGGCCCTGGTGGCGCGTAGCGAAGTGTTGGCCACGCGTTGCGAAGGCTTGCAGGGTGTGAGCATCCAGGCCAGTGACGATGGCAGCCGGGTGTTGCAGTACCTGCAATGGCAGTCACGCCAGGCCTGGGCGGAGGCGGCAGTGCACTTCGTCGAAGAATCGTTCCTTGACCTGCTGGGGCAGCATCAGGCCCGGGGCGTCAACTTCGCCGCCTACCAGGCCCTGCGCAGCCTGGTGCGCGGCACGGATGGCGGCCTGCATTGCCAGGTGGGCGAGCCTCATGCATACCAGGGTGCATAGTGCGGGTAGCGGTCCAGACGGGCACCGATGACCATTTCGCCGATCCATGCCGCCAGGATCGAGCTGTAGGCTTTCTGGCTTTCTTCGCTGGACAGTGCGTGGTCGGCGCCGTCGACGATGCGATGGGTGAGCGAGTGGGCACTGACGAACGCCGAGCGGTAGCTCATCAGTGTGCTGTGCGGTACGTAGTCGTCCTGCTCGGACTCCACCAGCAGTACATCCCCGCTGAATTCGGCGCAGGCGGCCAGCGCGCGGTTGTCCGCCGGGCCGAGCGGACGTCGGCGGTAGTCGTTCAGGCGTTGACGGTCGAGCGTTTGCTTGGGGCTGCCCCATTCATCGTCCCAATACATGGCAGGTACCCGCAGGGCCAGCCATCTGACTGACCGTTCGCGGGTCAGCAGGGTGGCCAGGTAACCGCCATAGCTGCTGCCGATGATGGCGATGGCGCTGCTATCGACGGCCGGGTGACTGACCAGTCGATCGTAGGCCGCCAGCAAGTCCTGCAAGTTTTGCTCACGCGTGACCGTGAGGCGCTGGCTCTCGGTTTTTTCGTGGCCGCGCAGGTCGAACGTCATGCACACGCAACCCAGCCCGGTAATATGCCGGGCGCGGGCGAGGTCGCGTTGCTGGCTGCCGCCCCAGCCGTGGACGAAGAGAATACCTGGCATCTTGCTGCCCGGGCTGACCAGGGTGCCATTGATGCGATCATTTTCGACCTGCAGTTCAACGGTTTCACTCTGAATGGTCATGTTCGCGAATCCGCGCAAATTTGCTGAGTTGTCCGAGTTCACTGTCGTTTCCTTGGTAGAAGAGGGTGGCGTCAGTGGGCAGGTCGGGGGTGCCGAACACTTCATGGGTGGAGGCTCGCACCCGCTGTAATGCCGGGTCATCGGCAAAAGCCTGCAGGGCCAACAGCTCGGCGCTGCTGGCACCGCCCAGGCGCCAGGATTGTTCGAGTACGCCGCTGCGCAGGTGGCCCTGCGAATCGAGGCCGCGGGCGATGTCGTAGTTGCGCCGGGAGGCAATGAAACCAGGGAAGTGCTGCTCGGCAGCCTGCTCGTAGGTGATGGCCTGGTTGATGGCCAGTCGCAGGTGCTCTTCCATGGGGAGTTGGAGGAGTGCCTGGTAGTCGCCGCGTACCACCACCAGGTCGGAACCTCCGTACACCTCGGTGCCTTGATGGTCGCGGGTCAGTTGTTGAGTGCCGTGATAGCTGCAGGTCAGGCCGGCGACGCGCACCTGGCCGACGCTGAAGGTTTGCACGTCGCTCAAGTCCTCTTCGAGTACCAGCCCCCACCGTGCCAACTGCTGGTCGTCCATGGCGGCCAGCAGGGGCTCCAGCGCGTCTGCCAGGGTGATGACTTGCTGCCCGCGCCCTGCGCAGGCCAACACGGGCTTGACCCGCACGGGGCCGTCGAGCAGCAGTAGCTGTGCAGCAGTGCGCGCATCGGCTTTGCTGAATACGGTATAGCCGCGCAGCAAGGCGTCACTGGCCTGCCGGGCGAAGTCATCGGTCCAGCCCGGCGGAAAACTGGCCCCGGCCGGTAGCGGGTGAGAGATCGCCTTGGTTGCCATGTAGGGCTGGTCGACCAGCCCGCCAAACAGATCCTGCTCGCTGCGGATACCTCTAGCAGCCTGACGTCTGGCGTCGATCAGGGTTTCGGTGGGCAGGTAGTAGTAGCCATCGACGGCGGTTGCTGAGGGGGTGGGTTTCACGTGCGGGCAGCCCAGCAGGCCGGCCAGGCCATCGGCAAGCTTGAGGTGCACGGCATGCTCATGTTCGGGGGTGTGATCGCGGGTATCGAGCAGCACCACGCCGGCTTTCGGTTCGCTGGCACTGGGCATGGTCATTTGCCTGTGTGCAATGAATGTACTGTGTGTGAAGCCGGTGCCTTGGGGAAGTTCAGCAAAACTGGATCGGTGGTCCAGGCCCAGCTGTAGGAAGTGTCCTGTTTGTGCAGCGGCGATTGCAGGGCTCTGGCGGCTGTTCCATTATCTGTGTATTGGATCAATTCTGATGTAGCCGCAGGAGAGCGCATGAACGTCCAGACCACCCTTGAGCAAAGCGTGCCACAGCGACTGGCGCACGTGCGCGAGGCCATGGCGGCAGGGGGCATCGATGCCTTGCTGGTACCCTCGGCCGACCCTCACCTTTCCGAATACCTGCCCGGTCACTGGCAGGGGCGCCAGTGGCTGTCGGGGTTCCATGGCTCGGTCGGTACGCTGGTGGTCACCTCTGGGTTCGCCGGGCTGTGGGTCGATAGCCGCTACTGGGAGCAGGCGGATCACGAGCTGGCGGGCAGCGGCATCGAACTGATGAAACTGTTGCCAGGCAAGCCAGGGGCGCTGGAGTGGCTGGGTGATAACGTCAAGCCCAACGGTAGCGTCGCGGTAGATGGTGCGGTCATGGCTCTGGCTTCGGCGCGCCAGCTAGGTGAGCGGCTGAAGGCACGTGGGGCGCGGCTGGTGACCGACAAGGACCTGCTGGCCCAGGTCTGGGACGGGCGCCCGGCGCTCCCAGCCAACCCTGTGTACCAGCACTTGCCGCCACATGCCACGGTGAGCCGGGCGGAAAAGCTCGCGCAACTGCGCCAGGGCATCCAGGACAAGGGGGCCGACTGGCACTTTATCGCAACCCTCGATGACATTGCCTGGTTGTTCAACCTGCGCGGTAGCGATGTCTCCTACAACCCGGTTTTCCTGGCCTTTGCCCTGATCAACCCGCAGCAGGCCATTTTGTTCGTAGGCCAGGACAAGGTGGATGCGCACCTGCGCCAGGTGCTGGCGGTCGACGGCATCGAGGTGCGCGACTATAGCGAGGCAGGCAAGGCCCTGGCCGCTGTTGCGGCGGGTGGGCGGTTGCTGGTGGATCCTGCCCGTGTCACCTGCGGCCTGTTGGCCAACCTGGCGGCAGAGGTGGTGCTGGTCGAGGGGCTAAACCCCACCACGCTGAGCAAGTCCTGCAAAGGCGGCGATGACTTGGTGCATATCCGCCAGGTCATGGAGCAAGACGGCGCGGCCTTGTGCGAGTTCTTTGCCTGGTTCGAGGCGAACCTTGGGCGAGAGGTTGTCACTGAGCTTACAGTTGACGAGCAATTGAGTGCCGCACGTGCCCGGCGCCCGAATTTCGTGTCGCTGAGCTTCTCGACCATTGCCGCCTTCAATGGCAATGGCGCCATGCCGCATTACCGTGCCACCGAGCAGTCGCATGCGGTCATCGAAGGTGATGGCTTGCTGCTGATCGACTCGGGTGGGCAATACCTGGGCGGCACCACCGACATCACCCGCATGGTGCCAGTCGGTAACCCCAGCCATGCACAGAAGCAGGACTGCACGCGGGTACTGAAGGGCATGATTGCCCTGTCGCGTGCCACGTTCCCGCGGGGGGTACTGTCGCCGTTGCTCGACGCTATCGCCCGGGCGCCGATCTGGGCTGACCAGGTCGACTATGGCCATGGCACCGGGCACGGGGTGGGCTACTTCATGAACGTACACGAAGGGCCGCAAGTAATTGCCTATCAGGCAGTGGCTGCACCGCAGACGGCGATGCAAGCGGGCATGATCAGCTCGATCGAGCCGGGTACGTACCGGCCGGGGCAGTGGGGGGTACGTATCGAGAACCTGGTGGTCAACCGCGAAGCGGGCAGGAGTGCGTTCGGCGATTTCCTGTGCTTCGAGACCTTGACCCTGTGCCCGATCGATACCCGCTGTCTGCTGCCCGCGCTGCTGGTAAAGGAAGAGGTGGAGTGGCTGAACGGCTATCATGCCAATGTGCGTGAGCGCCTTGCGCCTCTACTCAAGGGTGATGCACTGGCCTGGCTGGAGGCACGTACTGCGCCGCTGTAAGGCAAATGAAAAAGGGCAGCTTACGAGCTGCCCTTTTCACTACTTGCACATGACGATCATGCTGCGGCTGGTGTACCCCGCCGGGTTGATGCCGAACAAGTAGTCACCGGCCTCTTCATCGCTATCGCCCGAGCGTGCAATGACCCGGTAGCCCCGCGTGCTGCAGGAGCTTGCGGCCTTGCTATAGCAATTATCCCACGAGGAGGAAAGGCCGGAGCAATTGATATGCAGGCCCTTTTTGCCCCTTTTGACCTCGGTCTTGGCTGTGGCGGCACATCCAGCAATAGCCAAGATGGCCAGGATGAGAAAAATACGTTTCATTCCTGTCCTTAAATGCAGGGCAAATCAGTTGTCACGCCCTGTCGTTATCGCTTCGGTTCTTCCTGAAACTTCCCCAGCTTCCGTGTTCGGTCCAGTAGATAGCGTAAAGATGATGATTCTGTGACAGCTTAATCAGCGAGGCGGGCTGCTACAATCATTAATCCTGTCTCAAATGAAAATATTTCTCATATCAGTCTGCCGCGATGGCCGGTTTGGACGTGTTGCGCATGGACAGGGTGGTGCCGACCGATGCGGTAATGATCGCCAGGATCGCCAGCCACTGTGTAACCGTCAGCACCTCGCCGAGGAACAGCAGGCCGGACAATGCGCCAAATGCCGGTTCGATGCTCATCAGAGTCCCGAAGGTGCGCGCCGGGATGCGCGTGAGGGCAACCATTTCCAAGCTGTAGGGCAGGGCGGTGGACAGCACTGCAACGGCCAGGGCCATCGGGATCACGGCAGGTGTGAGCAGTGCGCTACCAGCGTGGGCGATACCAATGGGGGCGACGAACAGGGCGGCGACTACCACCCCCAAGGCCGCACTCTGGATGCCGTGCTCTGCTCCCGCACGTTGCCCGAACAGGATATATAGGGCCCAGCATACACCCGCGCCCAGTGCATAGGCAGCGCCCAGTGGGTCGAGTGTCTGGCCGCTTTGGCCTGCCGGCAGCAATAGCAGCAAGCCGGCGATGGCCAGGGCAATCCATAGGAAGTCGATCGGTCGGCGCGAGGAGAAAATCGCCACGGCCAGTGGGCCGGTGAACTCCAGGGCCACGGCAATACCGATAGGCAGCGTTTGCAAGGCCATATAGAAGAGGAAGTTCATGCCACCCAGCGCCATGCCGTAGATGACCACGTTACGCAACGTGTTGGCGGTCATGCGTACCCGCCACGGGCGCAGTATAAGGAGCATGATGATGCTGGCGAAGATCAGGCGCAGGGTGGTGGTGCCTTGGGCGCCAATGATGGGGAACATGCTTTTGGCCAGGGAGGCCCCGGACTGAATCGATGCCATGGCGATTAGCAGCAGGCCGATCGGGAAAAGGGTAGCGGCCAGGCTGCGGGGTTGGGTGTTCATTTAGGTGCGGCGATCCTTGGGCGGGTGGGAGGTGAGCAATATAGTGCGCAATTGCAGGGGCGCGTGGTAGCCCTGAGGTGTTTGCAGCAGATATATTTCAAATCATTGAAATTAAAGGTTGACCTCCGTGAAGGCCGCCCTATAATGCGCACCACTCCAACGCGGTAGCGAAGTAAAGCTAGCCACCCTGTTGAGTCAAGTGTTTGAAGCTAAACGAGTTTCTCGCAAAAAACTTCAAAATAAACGCTTGACAGGCTCTGAGGAAAGCGTAGAATGCGCGCCTCGGTTGGGACGAAAAGCTCTTAACCAAACGCTCTTTAACAAATTGAATCAAGCAATTCGTGTGGGTGCTTGTGAGTACGGG
>NZ_BCBQ01000012.1:0-90122 GCF_001320885.1 Pseudomonas sp. NBRC 111140 | reverse complement strand
TGTTCGGTGCCATGCGCGCCGGGCTGATCGTGGTCAACACCAACCCGCTGTACACCGAGCGCGAGATGCGCCACCAGTTCAAGGACAGCGGCGCCCGTGCGCTGGTGTACCTGAACATGTTCGGCAAGCGCGTGCAGGAAGTGCTGCCCGATACCGGTATCGAATACCTGATCGAGGCGAAGATGGGCGACCTGCTGCCCACCGCCAAGGGCTGGCTGGTCAACACCGTGGTCGACAAGCTGAAGAAGATGGTGCCGGCCTACAATTTGCCCCAGGCGGTGCCGTTCAAGCAGGTGCTGCGCGAGGGCCGTGGGCTGTCGCCCAAGCCCGTGCCGCTGAACCTCGACGACATCGCCGTGCTGCAGTACACCGGCGGCACCACCGGCCTGGCCAAGGGCGCCATGCTCACCCACGGCAACCTGGTGGCCAACATGCTGCAGGTGCTGGCGTGCTTCTCGCAGCACGGCCCCGATGGGCAGAAGCTGCTCAAGGACGGCCAGGAGGTGATGATCGCGCCCCTGCCGCTTTACCACATCTATGCCTTTACCGCGAACTGCATGTGCATGATGGTCACCGGCAACCACAACGTGCTGATTACCAACCCTCGGGATATTCCCGGCTTCATCAAGGAGCTGGGCAAGTGGCGATTCTCTGCGTTGCTGGGCCTCAACACCCTGTTTGTTGCGCTGATGGACCATCCTGGTTTCCGCCAGCTGGATTTCTCGGCGCTGAAAGTCACCAACTCCGGCGGTACGGCGCTGGTCAAGGCAACCGCCGAGCGCTGGGAAGCCCTTACCGGGTGCCGCATCGTCGAAGGCTACGGCCTGACCGAAACCTCGCCTGTGGCCAGCACCAACCCCTATGGTCAATTGGCGCGCCTGGGCACAGTGGGTATTCCGGTGGCGGGTACGGCATTCAAGGTCATTGATGATGACGGCAACGAAATGCCGCTGGGCGAGCGCGGCGAGTTGTGCATCAAGGGGCCACAGGTGATGAAGGGTTACTGGCAGCAGCCCGAGGCCACGGCCCAGGCCCTGGATGCCGAAGGCTGGTTCAAGACCGGTGACATCGCGGTGATCGACCCGGACGGCTTCACCCGCATCGTCGATCGCAAGAAGGACATGATCATCGTCTCGGGTTTCAACGTGTACCCCAACGAGATCGAGGACGTGGTGATGGGCCACCCCAAGGTCGCCAACTGTGCAGCCATCGGCGTGCCGGACGACCGCTCCGGCGAGGCGGTGAAGCTGTTCGTGGTGCCGCGCGAGGGCGGGCTGAGCGTGGATGAGCTCAAGGCCTACTGCAAGGCCAACTTCACCGGCTACAAAGTACCCAAGCACATCGTGCTGCGCGAGTCGTTGCCGATGACGCCGGTAGGCAAGATTCTGCGACGGGAGTTGCGCGACATCGCTTGAGGTAAGTGTTGGCTACTTTGCGAGCAAGCCCGCTCCTACGTCGGTCTTTGTAGGAGCGGGCTTGCCCGCGATTGCCTCGAACAGCTCTAACAGGCCAATTACAGCCTGATCTGCGACATTTTGGTTAAAAACTCTAAAAATGACCTGTATTGTTCATTGAGTCATTTTTGTGACCGCAAGGCCTGTTTTGGCCTCTAGGCGACCCCAGGCAAAGCTGTTACTCTCGGCCCGCTTTCAGATGATCCGGTTTGCAACGAACCGTCATCTCATATCAATAATAAGCGCATCGACGCGTGAATCGAACTTCGCTGTTGCTGAAGGAGTGGGCTTCCATGATCGAAAATTTTTGGAAGGATAAGTACCCAGCCGGGATTACGGCGGAAATCAATCCTGACGAATTCCCCAATATCCAGGCAGTACTCAAGCAATCCTGCCAACGCTTTGCCGACAAACCGGCCTTTAGCAACCTGGGCAAGACTATCACTTATGGCGAGTTGTATGCGCTGTCGGGGGCGTTTGCCGCCTGGCTGCAGCAGCATACCGACCTCAAGCCGGGTGACCGCATTGCCGTGCAACTGCCCAATGTCCTGCAATACCCGGTCGCGGTCTTCGGCGCCATGCGTGCCGGGCTGATCGTGGTCAATACCAACCCGCTGTATACCGCGCGGGAGATGGAACATCAGTTCAACGACTCCGGCGCCAAGGCCCTGGTGTGCCTGGCCAACATGGCCCACCTGGCCGAAAAGGTGGTACCCAAGACCCAGGTCAAACACGTCATCGTCACTGAAGTGGCCGACCTGCTGCCGCCGCTTAAGCGCCTGTTGATCAACAGCGTGATCAAGTACGTGAAGAAGATGGTGCCGGCCTACAGCCTGCCACAAGCCGTGCGCTTCAACGACGCCCTGGCGTTGGGCAAGGGCCAGCCGGTTACCGAGGCCAACCCGCAGGCCAACGATGTGGCCGTGCTGCAATACACCGGCGGTACGACCGGCGTGGCCAAAGGCGCCATGCTGACCCATCGCAACCTGGTGGCCAACATGCTGCAGTGCCGGGCGCTGATGGGCTCGAACCTGCACGAAGGCTGCGAGATCCTCATCACCCCGCTGCCGCTGTACCACATCTATGCCTTTACCTTCCATTGCATGGCGATGATGCTGATCGGCAACCACAACGTGCTGATCAGCAACCCGCGTGACCTGCCGGCCATGGTCAAGGAACTGGGCAAGTGGAAGTTCAGCGGTTTTGTCGGCCTCAACACACTGTTCGTTGCCCTGTGCAACAACGAGGCGTTCCGTGCCCTGGACTTCTCGGCGCTGAAAATCACCCTGTCGGGTGGTATGGCCCTGCAACTGAGCGTGGCCGAGCGCTGGAAGGCCGTTACTGGTTGCGCCATCTGCGAAGGTTACGGCATGACCGAAACCAGCCCGGTGGCGGCAGTGAACCCGGCGGAGGCCAACCAGGTGGGCACCATCGGTATTCCGGTGCCATCGACCCTGTGCAAGATCATCGACGACGCCGGCAACGAGCTACCGCTGGGCGAAGTGGGCGAGCTGTGTGTGAAGGGCCCGCAGGTGATGAAGGGCTACTGGCAGCGCGAAGACGCCACTGCCGAGATTCTCGACAGCGAAGGCTGGCTGAAGACCGGTGACATCGCCCTGATCCAGGCGGACGGTTACATGCGCATCGTCGACCGCAAGAAGGACATGATCCTGGTTTCTGGCTTCAACGTGTACCCCAACGAGCTGGAAGACGTGCTGGCGGCCCTGCCGGGCGTGCTGCAGTGTGCAGCCATTGGTGTGCCGGACGAGAAGTCGGGTGAAGTGATCAAGGTATTCATCGTGGTCAAGCCGGGCATGACCGTGACCAAGGAGCAGGTGATGGAGCACATGCGTGCCAACGTTACCGGCTACAAGGTGCCGCGCCAGATCGAGTTCCGCGACGCACTGCCGACCACCAACGTGGGCAAGATCCTGCGCCGCGAATTGCGCGATGAAGAACTGAAGAAGCAAGGCTTGAAGAAGATCGCCTGATCAGAAGCCTGCACGGCCAGTGTGGGAGCGGCGCAAGGCCGCTCTCACACTGGCCGAGATACTTCTAGAGAAGGTGAAATCAGCGCAGTTTTTCAAGCATCTGGTAGTACCACATCCCCGCCGCCAGCAGCGGGTTCCCCAACAAGTCCCCCATCGGCACCCGCACATGCTTGCACTGGGCAAAGGTGTCGAACTTCTCCAGCGTCCCGGTCAACGCCTCGGCCATGATCTCGCCCATGATGTGGCTGGTGGCAATGCCATGCCCCGAATAACCCTGGCAATACCACACGTTGTCCGACAGCTTGCCCAACTGCGGGATGCGGTTGACCACGATACCCATGGCGCAGCTCCACTGGAACTCGATCGGCACGCCTTTCAATGCCGGGAAGGTGCGCTCGATGCACGGGCGCAGTTCGCCTTCGATGTTCCGTGAGTCACGGCCGGAATAGTTGGCGCCACCGCCGAACAACAAGCGCTTGTCGGCGGTCAGGCGGTAGTAGTCGAGCACGAAGCGGCAGTCGTACACCGCCAAGTCCTGCGGGTTGATCTGTTCGGCCAGCTCACCCAGCGGCGCAGTGGTGACGATGCCGCCCATGGCCGGGAAGATCTTGCCCTTGAGCTGGCGCTTTTCCAGTTTGTGATACACGTCGCCGGCCAGCATCACCTGGCGTGCCTCGACCCTGCCGTGGGCAGTGACTACCGCCGGGCGCGGGCCATGGACGATGTCCAGCACTTCGGAGTTTTCGAAAATCAGTGCGCCCAGGCTGTGCGCAGCTCGGGCTTCACCCAGGCACAGGTTGAGCGGGTGCAGGTGCAAATTGCGCAGGTTTTTCAACGCGCCCAGGTACAACGGGCTTTGCAGGTGCTCGGCCACGGCAGCGCGGTCGAGCAGTTGCACCTGCTCGCCCATGCCACGCCGACGGGCCTCGGCCTCGAATGCGCGCAGCTCGTTCATGTGCGAGGGCTTCATCGCCGCATGCAGATGGCCGTGCTTGAGGTCGCAATCGATGCCATAGCGCGCCACGCGTTGCTCGATCACCTGGTGCCCGCGCCAGCGCAAGCGCCAGATGAAGTCATCGACTTCGCTGCCCAGGTGGCTGCGCATCTGCGAGCGCATGGCCTCGTCGCCCGACAGGCTGCCGGTGACCTGGCCGCCATTGCGCCCGCTGGCGCCCCAGCCGATGCGGTTGGTTTCGACGATGGCGACCTTCAGGCCTCGCTCGGCCAGCTCTACCGCGGTGGCTACGCCAGTGAAGCCACCGCCGATGATGGCTACATCCACCTGTACGGTACCCTTGAGTTGGGGGTACTCGGTGTGGTCGTTGAGGGTGGCGGTGTAGTAGGACGGCGCGCGCTGCGCCGGGCCGTTGTTCAATGCTGCGTTCATGGGTGTTCCTTGTTATGTAGGGGCTCAGGCCTGGTGCAGGTACCAGCGCCAGTCCTGTTCGCTGACTTCGGCCATGAACTGGCGGTACTCGGCGCGCTTGACCTTCAGGTACACGCCAAGGAAGTCTGCGCCCAATGCTTCACGGGCCCAATGGGAGTTTTGCAGGGCGTCGAGGGCGGTCAGCCAGTCGGTGGGCAGGTGTTCGGTGGCCTGGGCATAGCCGTTGCCTTCGACCGGTGCGCCAGGGTCCAGCTGTTCGCGGATGCCTCGGTGGCTGGCTGCAAGGATCGCGGCTGCAGCCAGGTAAGGGTTGGCATCGGCGCCGCAGATGCGGTGTTCCACATGTCGGCTGTTGGCCGGGCCGCCTGGCACGCGCAGGCTCACGGTGCGGTTGTCCACGCCCCAGGTCGGCGCCAGGGGCGCATAGCTGTTGGCCTGGAAGCGGCGGAACGAGTTGGCGTTGGGGCAGAACAGCAGCAGCGAGTCGCGCAGGTGGCGCAGCATGCCAGCCACCGCCTGGCGCAGCAACGGGGTGCCGGCTTTGTCTTCGCTGGCGAACAGGTTGTTGCCCGCGCTGTCGGCCAGGCTCAGGTGCATGTGCATGCCGGTGCCGGCCAGTTGCGCGAATGGCTTGGCCATGAAACAAGCCTGCATGCCGTGGGCATGGGCCACACCTTTCACCAGGCGCTTGTAGCGCACCGCCTGGTCCATCGCCTGCAGTGCATCGCCGTGCTCGAGGGTGATTTCCACCTGGCCGGGGGCGTACTCGGAGATGGCCGTGCGCGCAGGGATGCCCTGGGCCTTGCAGGCGGCGTACAGGTCGGCGAGAAACGGCTCGATCTGCTCCAGTTCGCGCAAGCCATAGACCTGAGTGCTGCGAGGGCGACCGCCATCGTTGTCCAGCGCCGGTTGCGGGCGGCCCTGGGCATCACGCTGCTGGTCGAGCAGGTAGAACTCCAGTTCGCAGGCCATCACCGGGTGATAGCCGTCGGCCTTCAATGCTTCGATGGTGCGCAGCAGCACATGGCGTGGGTCGGCGATGCTCGCCGGCAGGCCCTCGCTCGGGTGCATGCTCACCTGCACGGCGGCGGTAGGCACCCGGCGCCAGGGCAGGCGCACCAGGCTGCCGTCAAGCGGGTAGGCGCGGCAGTCGATATCGCCGACGTCCCACACAAGGCCTGAGTTTTCCACGTCGTCGCCGTTCAGGGTCAGGCCGAGGATGGTGCTGGGCAGTGGCCGGCCGGTCTGGTACACGGCCAGCAGTTCGTCGCGGTGCAGCAGCTTGCCGCGTGGTGCGCCGTTGGCGTCGAGGATGAACAGCTCGAACAGCTCGATATCGGGGTTGTCGGCCAGGAAACGGGTAGCCTGCTCTACGGGTGCAAAGTGCATGATGGATTCGCTCACGAGCGCACAGGGCCTCCGCGCAAGCAGGCGGCCCAGTTGAGTCAAACGGCCAGGGGGAGGCCGGGTTTGGTCACAATGGCGTCAGCGAAGTGTCCGGTGGGCGTGCGTGGCGGCAGTGCCACAGGGCCCAGAAGGCGAGGATGACATGCACCAGCGGATTTTCCCCGGCACGTCTCCGGGCCTTCGCTAGCGAAGGGCGGCACGACGGTGGGGCGATGGGCTGGGCGGGAGTCATGCCTTTGATACTCACATGCGGCGTAAGGTTGATTAAAGCAGTGAATGGCAACCTTTACATCGTACCTGGCTAAACATTGCCTGGAAGGCCGCTCGTTCAATGTGGGAGCGGCCCTTTCGCGACTCAAGGCCGCTCCCACAGGGATCGTGCAGGCAGCAGAAAATCGGCAAATCTGCGACAATCGCCCGACTTACCGAATGCCGATCATGAAAAAGCAGGCTCACCTGCATCACTAAAAAGCCCCATGACTGACCACGCCATCGACAAACTGCTGCAAAACCTCGACCACGCCATGATTGCCGACCGTCATCGTCTGCGCCGGCAACTGCACGAACTGCGCAAGCGTCCCGATGAGGCAAAGCTGGCGCAGTGGGTGGAAAAGGTCCAGGCCTCCTGCGCCCAGGTCACCGCGCGCCAGCAAAGCGTGCCAACCGTGCGCTACGACGACAACCTGCCGATCGCCGCCAAGCGTGAGGAGATCAAGAAGGCCCTGGCCGAACACCAGGTGCTGGTGATTGCCGGTGAAACCGGCTCGGGCAAGACCACCCAGTTGCCGAAGATCTGCCTGGAACTGGGCCGTGGCAGCCATGGGTTGATCGCCCACACCCAGCCACGCCGGATCGCCGCGCGCAGCGTGGCGGCGCGGGTCGCCGAAGAGCTGGGCACACCCTTGGGCGGGCTGGTTGGCTACCAGGTGCGCTTCGAAGACCAGAGCGATGCCAACACCCTGGTCAAGCTGATGACTGATGGCATCCTGCTGGCTGAAACCCAGCATGACCGCTTCCTCGAGCGCTACGACACGATCATCGTCGACGAGGCCCACGAGCGCAGCCTGAACATCGACTTCCTGCTCGGCTACCTGAAGACGCTGCTGCATCGCCGGCCGGACCTGAAACTGATCATCACTTCGGCCACCATCGACCTGGAGCGCTTCTCCAAACACTTTGACGGCGCGCCGATCATCGAGGTGTCCGGGCGCACCTTCCCGGTGGAAACCTGGTACCGCCCGCTGACCAGCGAGCAGGACGAGGAAGGTAACCAGATCGAGGACGACCTCACCGTCGACCAGGCCATCCTCGCCACCCTGGATGAAGTGGCGCAGCATGAGCGCAGCGAGGGCAAAAGCCCCGGCGATGTGCTGATCTTCCTGCCGGGCGAGCGGGAAATCCGCGATGCCGCGGAGATCCTGCGCAAGGCGCAATTGCGCCACACCGAGATTCTGCCGCTGTACGCGCGGCTGTCGCCTGCCGAACAGCAGCGCATTTTCCAGCCGCACACCGGGCGCCGCGTGGTGCTGGCCACCAACGTCGCCGAAACCTCGCTGACCGTACCTGGCATCCGCTATGTGATCGACACCGGTACCGCGCGGATCAGCCGCTACAGCTACCGCGCCAAGGTCCAGCGCCTGCCCATCGAAGCGGTGTCGCAGGCCAGCGCCAACCAGCGCAAGGGCCGTTGCGGCCGGGTCGAACCGGGCATATGCGTGCGGCTGTACAGCGAAGAGGATTTCAACAGCCGGCCAGCGTTCACCGACCCAGAGATCCTGCGCACCAACCTGGCGGCGGTGATCCTGCAGATGCTGCACCTGCGCCTGGGCGCTATCGATGCCTTCCCGTTCATCGAGCCGCCGGATGGCAAGGCCATCAGCGACGGCTTCAACCTGCTGCAGGAGCTTTCGGCGGTCAACCGCGAGAACCAGCTGACGCCTATCGGCCGCCAGCTGGCGCGTTTGCCAATCGACCCAAGGTTAGGCCGCATGCTGCTCGAAGGCGCACGCCAGGGCAGCTTGCAGGAAGTGCTGATCGTCACCAGTGCGTTGTCGGTGCAGGACCCGCGCGAACGCCCGCCAGAGCGCCAGCAGGCCGCCGACCAGGCGCACGCACAGTGGAAAGACGTGGACTCCGACTTCGCCGCGCTGGTCAACCTGTGGCGTGGTTTTGAGGAACAGCGCCAGGCATTGACCGCCAACCCGCTGCGCAACTGGTGCCGCAAGCACTTCCTGAACTACTTGCGCCTGCGTGAGTGGCGCGATGCCCATCGTCAGCTGGCGCTGATCTGCCGCGACCTGCAGTTGACGGTGAACAAGGAACCGACCGACTACCAGAAGCTGCACAAGGCGATCCTTAGCGGGCTGCTCAGCCAGATCGGCCAGAAGACCGAAGAAGGCGACTACCAAGGCGCCCGCCAGCGGCGCTTCTGGGTGCACCCGTCGTCGGGCCTGGGGCGCAAGCGCCCGCAGTGGGTAATGGCTGCCGAGCTGGTCGAAACCACCAAGCTGTATGCACGCATGGTGGCCAAGATCGAACCGGACTGGATCGAGCCGCTGGCCGGTCACCTGATCAAGAAGAACCACTTCGAGCCGCACTGGGAGAAGAAGCGCGGGCAGGTGGTGGCCTATGAGCAGATCACCCTCTACGGGCTGATTCTGGTCGGCCGTCGGCCTGTGCATTACGGCCCGATCGACCCGGTCACCGCACGCGAGCTGTTCATCCGTGAAGGCCTGGTGGGCGGCGAGATTCAGTCACGGGCCAAGTGCCTGGCGGCCAACAAACGCCTGCTTGAAGAGCTCGACGAGCTGGAGGCCAAGGCTCGTCGGCGCGACATCCTGGCTGACGAAGAAACGCTTTATGCCTTCTACGAAGCGCGTCTGCCGGCGGAAATCCATCAGACCGCGACCTTCGACAGCTGGTACCGCATGGGCAGCCAGAAGGACGCCAACCTGTTGATCATGCGCGAGGAAGACGTGCTGGCCCGTGAGGCTAGCGAAGTGACCGCCGCGCAGTACCCTGACAGCCTGCAAGTGGGCGAGCTGCGCCTGCCGCTGAGTTACCACTTCGAGCCCGGCCACCCCCGCGATGGCGTTACCGTGCGGGTGCCGGCGCCGCTGCTGCCAAGCTTGCCGGGCGAGCGCCTGGAATGGTTGGTGCCAGGCCTGCTGGAGGCCAAGTGCGTGGCGCTGGTGCGCAACCTGCCCAAGGCCCTGCGCAAGAACTTCGTACCGGTGCCGGACTTCGTCAAGGCGTCGCTGGCGCGCATGACCTTCGGCCAAGGGGCACTGCCGCAGGCCCTGGGCCAGGAGCTGTTGCGCATGACCGGTGCGCGCGTGCCGGACGAGGCCTGGGACGAATCGGTCAACTTGGTCGAAGGCCATCTGCGCATGAACATCGAGGTGGTCGATGGCCAGGGCAAGTTCCTGGGCGAAGGCCGTGACCTGGCCGAACTGACCGCGCGCTTTGCTGCCGCCAGTCAGGCTGCCCTGGCCGTGCCGCGTGATGCGAAAAGCGAACAGCCGGTGCAGGCCAAGGCCTTCAGCGAAGTGAAGCAGACCGCTCAGCAGAAGATCGCCGGCCTGTCGATGACCGTGTACCCGGCGCTGGTGGAAGACAACGGCACTGTACGTGAAGGGCGCTTCTCGACCCAGGCCGAAGCCGAGTTCCAACACCGCCGAGCATTGCAACGGCTGTTGTTGCAGCAATTGGCCGAGCCGGCCAAGTTTCTGCGTGGCAAGCTGCCGGGGCTGACTGAACTGGGCCTGCTGTACCGTGAATTGGGCCGGGTCGAGGCGCTGGTCGAAGACATTCTGCTGGCCAGCCTGGACAGTTGCATCCTCGAAGGCGAGCAACCGTTGCCACGTGATGGTGCGGCCTTGGCCGGGCTGGCCGAGCGTAAGCGCGGTAGCTGGGCCGAGCATGCCGAGCGCCTAGCACGCCAGACGCTGGAGGTGTTGAAACTGTGGCATGGCCTGCAGAAGCGCTTCAAGGGCAAGATCGACCTGAGCCAGGCGGTGGCACTGAACGACATCAAGCAGCAGTTGGGCAACCTGGTTTACCCGGGCTTCGTGCGCGAAACGCCAGGGGCCTGGTTCAAGGAACTGCCGCGTTACCTCAAGGCGGTGGAACTGCGCCTGGAGAAGCTGGGGTCGCAAGTGCAGAAGGACCGGGTGTGGAGCGGTGAGCTGGCCAACCTGTGGGCGCAGTACAAGGCCCGTGCCGACAAGCATGCCCAGGAAGGCAAGCGCGATGAGCAACTGGCCTTGTACCGCTGGTGGCTGGAGGAATATCGGGTGTCGCTGTTTGCCCAGCAGCTGGGGACCAAGGTGCCGATTTCCGACAAAAGATTGAGCAAACAATGGAGTCAGGTGGAAGGCTAAACTTCCACAGTTGTGGCAATATTGATGCAATTTGGGGCCGCTTTGCGGCCCTTCGCGGGCACGCCCGCTCCCACAGGTACAGCAGTGTTCTCGGGGGCGACGCGATCCTTGTAGGAGCGGGCTTGCCCGCGAACGAGGGCGCAGCCCTCGCCTTTAAATTGGTACTAAAGTGCCATTATCCTGTCATGTTTCCAGCCAGCGCCCTGTGGCGATGGCCTTTGACCAGAGGAACGACCGTGCATAACGTCGTGATCAGCGGCACCGGCCTGTACACCCCGGCCCAGAGCATTTCCAACGAAGAACTGGTGGCCTCCTTCAACGCCTGGTCGCAGCAATTCAACCAGGACAACGCCGCCGCCATCGAGCGTGGTGAAGTCGAAGCGGCGCCGCTGTCCGATGCGGCATTCATCGAAAAGGCCTCCGGCATCAAAAGCCGCTTTGTCATGGACAAGGCCGGTATCCTCGACCCGCAGCGTATGAAGCCGCGCCTGCCAGAGCGCAGCAACGATGAGCCGTCGGTGCTCTGCGAAATGGCCGTGGCTGCTGCCCGCCAGGCCCTGGAGCGCGCTGGGCGCACCGCTGCCGATGTCGACGGGGTGATCGTCGCCTGCTCCAACCTGCAGCGCCCGTACCCGGCCATTGCCATCGAGGTGCAGCAGACGCTGGGTATCCAGGGCTTTGCCTTCGACATGAACGTGGCGTGTTCGTCGGCCACCTTCGGCATCCAGACCGCCGCCAACAGCGTGGCCCTGGGCCAGGCCCGGGCAGTGCTGATGGTCAACCCGGAGGTGTGCACCGGCCACCTGAACTTCCGTGACCGTGACAGCCATTTCATTTTCGGTGATGCCGCCACCGCGGTACTGATCGAGCGTGCCGACCAGGCCACCTCGGCGCACCAGTTCGACATCGTCAGCAGCAAGCTGTGGACCGAGTTCTCCAACAACATCCGCAACAACTTCGGTTTCCTCAACCGTGCGGCGGAAGAGGGCGAAGGCGCAGCGGACAAGCTGTTCATCCAGGAAGGCCGCAAGGTGTTCCGCGAGGTGTGCCCGAAAGTGGCCGAGCTGATCGGTGAGCACCTGCAGGAAAACGGCCTGCAACCGAGCGATGTGAAGCGTTTCTGGCTGCACCAGGCCAACCTCAGCATGAACCACCTGATCGTCAAGAAACTGCTGGGACGTGAAGTGGCCGAGCAAGATGCACCGGTGATTCTGGACCGTTACGCCAATACCAGTTCGGCCGGGTCGGTGATTGCCTTCCACCTGTACCAGGATGACCTGCCCAAGGGCTCGCTGGGTGTGTTGAGCTCGTTTGGTGCGGGGTATTCGATTGGTAGCGTGATTCTGCGCAAGCGCTGATTGCTTGGGGCCGCTTTGCGGCCCATTCGCAGCACAGTTTCACAGGCAAAAAAAAGCGGGAAACGCCGGATGGGGTCGGCGTTTCCCGCTTCAGGTGAAGCAGAGGCGTTTGCAGCTTAGAACTTGGCTTCCAGGTCTACCTGCAGGGTGTCTACGTCAGCATCGCTGTTCGGCAGGTTGGAGTAGTCGGTCTTGGCCATCATGTAGGCCGCGCCCAGGGCGAAGTTCTTGTCGATTTCGTAACCCACTTTGAACTTGTGGCCACGGGAACCGGTGAAACCGTTGCCGAAGTCAGAGTCGGTGAACAGGCTGACGACACCGTTGCGCTGCACGTCGCGGTAGTTGTAGTCCAGGCTCCAGGCACCGATCTTGCTCTTCAGGCCGGCCAGCCATGCCTTGTCCTTGCCATCGGTGCTTTCGGTGTTCTTGACGAACTGGCCGTAAGCCGACAGAGGGATGGCGAAGCCGGTAAAGTCGACCTGACCGAAGCCTTCCACCAGGTTGAATTCGTCGGTAGTGTTGCCCAGCGAGCGCAAGGCTGCCGAGGCCTTGTCGTTGTCGTAGCCGTAGATGCTGCCACCAACGGTAACCTTGACGGTATCCGCCGCGTTGAACTTGGTACCCAGCTGGGCCGCATACAGCTGTGCGTCGTGCTTGAACTGCACGCCGTCGCCGTCGACGTTGTCCTTCAGGTTGTAGTGGCCGATGCTGCCGAACACTTCGGCCGGGCCGAGGTTGGTCTTGTAGGTGGCGGCCACACCTTCCGGGTTGATGTCGCTGTCCCAGATGATGTCGCCCATGCTCACCCATGGCTGCATCATCTTGCCGCCGATCAGGTGCAGGTTCGGCACGGCGGTCGGGTGCCAGTCGAGGTAGGCCAGGTCGACCCACAGCGATTTCTTCTCGAAGTAGTTGTCCAGACTCTGGTTGGTCGAGCGGGCGTCGGCGCTGCTGCCGGTGGCCACACGCACACCGGCGTCGACCTGCGGGTTGATCTCGCTGTAGAAGCCGACACGGGCACGTACGCGCTCACGGTCCTGGTTACCACTGCGGGAGATCGGGTTGTCGACGTTGACGTCTTCGTAGCGCAGGCGCACGTCACCCTTGATCTGGGTCTTGGCGGCCCATGCCACTTTTTGTTCAAAGGAGCTCATACGTTCGGACTGAGCTTTCTGGTCGGCCTTTTCCTTGGTTTCTTTTGCCAGGTCGCCCTGCAGTTCGTTGTACTGCGCCTGGTTGATCGAGCCATTGGCGCGGAGCATTTCGAGCAGCTTGGCGTCGACAGCAGCACTGGCCGGGGCGCTCAGAGCCAGCATCATGCCGGTGAGGCTCACTCCGGTAAGTGTAGAAACAAGACGCATAAGGTTCTCCCTACTGAAAAAAATGGGGGAGGCTCAAGCGCCTGCCCCTGCGTTGGCATGTCTTCGGAAAGGGCCTGAATAGACAGGTTCTGGGGTTCCGGAAAACAGGCGCAAGTATTGCGGGGGGCAATGACAGATTAATGTCTAATTAGTGGCACTGTTGTTAAGTAATTGAGAATAAAAGGATCAGCCTGGCGATCGTCATTTGAGTGGCGGGCATTCCTTGGGGATACTGAAGGCCTTCAGACAGCGAGCCGAAACCGTGACCAGCCTGTACAGCCTTGCCCATTTACGTGATCTTCCGGCGACCACCTGGGATGCCCTGGTGCCAGCCGGTCAACCGTTCCTGCGCCATGCGTTTCTCAGTGCCATGGAGGACAGCGGCAGCGTGGCGCGCAACACCGGCTGGGCCGCCGAGCACCTGGTGCTGGAGCGTGACGGGCAGGTAAGGGCGCTGTTGCCGGCGTACCGCAAGTGGCACTCGTTTGGCGAGTACGTGTTCGATCATGGCTGGGCCGATGCCTGTGAGCGGGCCGGCATCGCCTACTACCCCAAGTTGCTCGGCGCGGTGCCGTTCAGCCCGGTCAGCGGGCCACGCCTGCTGGCGGCTGACCCGGCTGACGGCTTGCTGATGCTGCAGGCCCTGCCGGAGTATCTGGGCAAGGGCGGGCTATCCGGTGCGCACATCAATTTCACCGACCCGGCACTGGATGCGCAGCTGGCTGGCTTGCCTGGCTGGATGGAACGCCTGGGTTGCCAGTTTCACTGGCAAAACAGAGGGTATCGCGACTTCCAGGACTTTCTCGACAGCCTCAGCTCACGCAAGCGCAAACAGATGCGCAAGGAGCGCGAGCAGGTGGCGGGGCAGGGCATCGACTTTCGCTGGTACCGCGGCGATGAGCTGGACGAGGCGCAGTGGGATTTCGTCTTCCTGTGTTATGCCAACACCTATGCGGTGCGCCGCCGTGCACCTTACCTGACCCGCGATTTTTTCAGCCTGCTGGCCGAGCGCATGCCCGAGGCCGTGCGTGTGGTAATGGCGCGCCAGGGCGGGCGTGATGTGGCGATGGCCTTGAGCCTGGTAGGTGGCGACAGCCTGTTCGGCCGTTACTGGGGCTGCCTGGATGAGTTCGACCGGCTGCATTTCGAGACGTGTTTCTACCAGGGCATGGACTTTGCCATTGCCGAGGGCTATCAGCGTTTCGATGCCGGGGCACAGGGTGAGCACAAGCTGATTCGCGGGTTCGAGCCGGTGTTGACGCGCTCCTGGCATTACCTGCTGCACCCAGGACTACGGCGGGCGGTGGAGGAATTTCTGCAGCAGGAGCGGGAAGGGGTGAAGGGGTATGCCGAGGAGGCCAGGGAGATGTTGCCCTATCGTCGGGACTGAGTTGTTTCAGGCTGTCACCCATCCTGTGGGAGCCTAATCGACCCCGACAAAGCCCCCGGTCTGGTGGTGCCACAAGCGGGCATACAAGCCTTGTTGCTCCAGTAGCTCACTGTGGCTGCCACTTTCGACAATCCGCCCCTTGTCCAGCACCACCAGCCTATCCATGCGGGCAATGGTCGACAGCCGGTGGGCGATGGCAATCACTGTCTTGCCCTGCATCAGCGTCTCCAGGCTTTCCTGAATCGCTGCCTCCACTTCCGAGTCCAGCGCCGACGTGGCTTCGTCCATGATCAGGATCGGCGCATTCTTCAACAGCACCCGGGCGATGGCGATGCGCTGGCGCTGGCCACCCGACAACTTGACCCCGCGTTCACCTACATGGGCATCGAAGCCGGTGCGCCCCTGGGCGTCCGACAGCTGTGGGATGAACTCGTCGGCGCGGGCACGACGCACGGCTTCGAGCAACTCGGCCTCGCTGGCGCCGGGGCGGCCATATAGCAGGTTGTCGCGGATCGAGCGGTGCAGCAACGAGGTGTCCTGGGTGATCATGCCAATTTGTGCGCGCAGGCTGGCCTGGCTCACTTGGGCAATGTCCTGGCCATCGATGAGGATGCGCCCACCCTGCACGTCGTACAGGCGCAGCAGCAGGTTGACCAGGGTCGACTTGCCCGCCCCGGACGGGCCGATCAAGCCGATTTTCTCGCCTGGGCGAATATTCAGGTCAAGCCCTTCGATAACGTAGGCGGCTTTGCCGTAGTGGAAATCGACGTCCTCGAATCGCACCGCGCCTCGGCCGACCTTGAGTGCCGGCGCATTGGGCAGGTCGGTGACCGTGACTGGCTGGGCGATGGTCTGCAGGCCGTCCTGGACCATGCCGATGTTCTCGAAGATGCCGTTGACCACCCACATGATCCAGCCCGACATGTTGACGATACGGATCACCAGGCCGGTGGCCAGGGCGATGGCGCCGACCGTGATCATTGATTGGCTCCACAGCCACAGCGCAAGCCCCGTGGTGGTGACCACCAGCAGGCCATTGAGGGTGGTGATGACCACGTCCATGCTGGTGACCACGCGCGATGCAAGCTGGGTTTTTTCGGTCTGTTCGCGGATCGCTTCGCGTGCGTATTGCTGTTCGTAATCGGTGTGGGCAAACAGCTTCAGGGTGGCGATGTTGGTGTAGCCATCGACGATGCGCCCCATCAGCTTGGAACGGGCGTCGGAGGAGATCACCGAGCGTTCCTTGACCCTTGGCACGAAGTAGAAGAGCGCGGCGATGTAGCCGACGATCCACAGCAGCAGCGGCAGCATCAGGCGCCAGTCGGCCTCGGCGAACAGCACCAGCGAGGTGATGGCGTAGATCAGCACGTGCCACAGCGCGTCCACGGCCTGCACAGCGGAGTCGCGCAGGGAGTTGCCGGTCTGCATGATGCGCTGGGCGATGCGCCCGGCAAAGTCGCTTTGGAAGAAGTTCAGGCTCTGCTTGAGCACGTAGGTGTGGTTTTGCCAGCGGATCAGGCTGGTCATGCCGGGGTTGATGGTCTGGTGCACCAGCAGGTCGTGCAGGCCGAAAAACACCGGCCGCAGCAGCAGGATCACCACCAGCATCCAGATCAGCTCGCCACTGTGCTCGCTGAAGAAGTTGGCATTGGGCGTGCCCTGGGCCAGGTCGATGATGCGGCTGAGGTAGCTGAACATCGCCACCTCGATCAGGGAGGCGAACAGGCCGACCACCAGCAGGGCCAGGAAGCTAGGCCACACCTGGCGCAGGTAATACAGGTAGAACGGCCACACGGTAGTCGGCGGTGACTCGCTGGGGGCTTCGCGAAAAATGTCGATCAGTTGCTCGAAACGGCGGTACAGCATGGGTAACGGCACTCCTGTTCCATCCTGCCCTCAGGCGGTTTCACGTCCCTGTGAAGCCTGCGGTCAGTCGATGCGTTTGGCCGACTTGATGTACACCGGGTCCGCCGGTACATCGCGCATGCCTTTCTTGATGGTGGTCGGCGAATTGACGATCTGGTCGACCACTTCCATGCCCTTGGTCACCTTGCCGAATACGGCGTAGCCACGGTCACGCCCTGGGTTGAGGAAATCGTTGTCGGCCACGTTGATGAAGAACTGGCTGGTGGCGGAGTTCGGGTCCGAGGTGCGCGCCATCGACAGGGTGCCACGGGTGTTCAGCAGGCCATTGCTGGCTTCGTTCTTGATCGGGTCGTTGGTGTTCTTCTGCACCATCTGGTCAGTGAAGCCGCCGCCCTGCACCATGAAGCCCGGGATCACCCGGTGGAAAATCGTGTTGTTGTAGAAACCGCTGTCGACGTATTGCAGGAAATTCTTCGTGCTGACCGGTGCCTTCTCGGCGTTCAGCTCGATTTCGACCTGGCCGAAGCTGGTGTCCAGCAGAACGTGCGGGGTCTTGTCAGAGGCCATGACGCTGGTGGCGAAGGCGACCGAACAGGCGGTGAGCAGGAGTTTTTTCAGCATGGGCTCAAAGATCCTTGAGAGGTGGAGGCGGCTGCGAGGAACTGCAGCAGGGTCTGGTTGAAGACCTCGGGTTGATCGAGGGGGGTAGCGTGCCGGGAATCGTCGACGACGACCAGCCTGGCATTGGGCATAAGGGCGACGTAGCGTTCTTTCAGTTGTATCGGGGTGTAATCGTGGTCGGCGGCGATGACCAGGGTAGGACAGTGGATCTGCCCGATGCGTTCCTGCACGCCCCAGTCGACAATGGCGTCGAAACTCTTGAGGTAGGCGCGTTTGTCATTGCGTGCCCAGCGCTGGGCCATCGTCTGCCGCAGGTTTGCTTGTCGGGGCTTGGGGAACAGCCGCTCGGCCAGGCCCTTGCCCACGGTTTCGACACTCAGGACACGCGCCAGGCCCCAGCGCTTGAACCACCATACCCAGTCACTGCGGGTGCGGCGCTTGACCTCGGGGGCACTGTTGACGATGCACAAGCTGCGCAGCCATTGCGGGTGGTCGACGGCAAACTGGAAGCCGATCATGCCACCCATGGACAGGCCGACGAAGTGTACGGGGCCTGTGTGCAGGTGTTCGAGCAAGGCCAGCAGGTCGGCACTGAAGGTGGCGATCTGGTAACCGTCGCGGGGTTTATCGGAACGGCCGTGGCCACGGATGTCCATGAGGATTACCCGGTAGTGGCGGCTGAGCGCCGGCACCTGCAACTCCCAGTCCTGGCAGCTTGAGCCCAGACCGTGCAGCAACACCAGGGGTTCGCCCTGGCCATATTCCTCGTAATGCAGTGCGCATCCTTCGTGTTCGAAATAGGCCATGGGCGCGGTCCTCTCAAGCTTGTGGGGGGGCTGCGAAGGGCACGTCCAGTGGCGCGGTGTCGAAATTGCGCAGCAGGTCGATGAGAATCTGCGTAGCCGGGCCCAGGGTCTTCTCTTTGCTCGAATAAAGGTAGAACAGCGGGTGACGGCTGCCACCCTGATCTAGCGGTAAAGGCTTGAGCACGCCTTCGCGCAGTTCACGCTCGATCATGTGCCGGGGCAGCCAGGCAAAGCCCAGACCGCTGCTGACGAAGGTGGCAGCGGTGCCAAGGCTGCCGACGGTCCAGCGTTGTTCGGCACCCAGCCAGCCGACGTCGCGTGGCTGGGCGCGGCCGGAGTCGCGGATCACCACCTGCAGTTGGCTTTCCAGGTCCTGGAAGGTCAGTTCGCGGCCCAGGCGGTGCAGGCTGTGTTCGGGGTGAGCGACGGCGACAAACTCGACCGCGCTCAGTTCGGCGCCCAGGTAGCCGCCGATGCTGTAACTGCTGATGGCCAGGTCGGCGATGCCTTCGTGCATCACTTCTTCTACGCCAGACAGCACTTCTTCACGCAGGCGCACCCGGCAGCCGCGGCTCTGTGGCATGAATGCGGCCAGCGCGCGCACCAGGCGGGCACTGGGGTAGGCGGCATCGACCACCAGGCGCACTTCGGCTTCCCAGCCTTGTTCCATGTGGTGGGCAAGGTCTTCGAGCTGGCTGGCCTGCTTGACCAGGTGGCGCGAGCGGCGCAGCAGCACATTGCCGGCCTCGGTCAGCACCGCCTTGCGGCCATCGATGCGCAACAGCGGCACACCCAGTTGCTCTTGCATGCGGGCCACGGTGTAGCTGACCGAGGACTGCGAGCGGTGCAACGCCTCGGCGGCCTGGGCAAACCCGCCGTGATCGACCACTGCTTGCAGGGTTCGCCACTGGTCTAGTGTTACGCGCGGCGCTTTCATCTTTCGCTCCTGTTGTCCTAAGCTGCGCTCTTTCAAGGAGAGCGGCCGATGAAGAAATGTTGTGCGGCAATACTGATGTGCCTGCCCCTCGCGGCCATGGCGTACCCCATCGATGTGGAGAAAGAGCTGACCGGGGTCAAGCTCGACTACACCGCCTATGACACGGCCTACGACATCGGCGCCATCACCCTCAACAACTATGGGCAGGTCCCGGCGGCGTGCAAGGTGACCTTTCGCAATGGCCCGGAGGCACCGCGCGTGCGACGGGTGAACGTACCGGCCGGTAAAAGCGTCGATGTCACCGCCAAATTCAATCGGCAGATCATCAAGCTACGGATCGCCCTGAGCTGCAGCGCGGAACAAACTGATTAATCGATTGATTGAACCCACTTTTTACGCTTTTTTATCGATAGGTCAAGCCTTAATCTCACCTCCATCGAATCGCAACCCTATTTGCCGATGGAGGCACCCCATGTCCCGCGTACTGATCATCGAA
Source organism: Pseudomonas sp. NBRC 111140 (assembly GCF_001320885.1). Classification (NCBI taxonomy): domain Bacteria; kingdom Pseudomonadati; phylum Pseudomonadota; class Gammaproteobacteria; order Pseudomonadales; family Pseudomonadaceae; genus Pseudomonas; species Pseudomonas sp. NBRC 111140. Next base: position 70,666 of record NZ_BCBQ01000012.1, on the reverse strand, counting down.
AGCAGCGCCCGCCAGCAGGATTCCGTTTCCCGTCAGCTGACCGCTGATTTCATCCAGCAATGGCAGGCTGCTCACCCGGCCGATCAGATCACGGTGCGCGACCTGGCGGTCAACCCGGTGCCGCATCTGGATGCCAACTTGCTGGGTGGCTGGATGAAACCCGAAGAACAGCGCAGCGCCGCCGAATTGGATGCCCTGGCCCGATCCAACGAATTGACTGATGAGTTGCTGGCAGCCGACGTGCTGGTGATGGCCGCACCGATGTACAACTTCACCATCCCCAGCACCCTCAAGGCCTGGTTGGACCATGTGCTGCGCGCCGGCATCACCTTCAAGTACACGCCTACTGGCCCACAAGGCCTGCTGACCGGCAAGCGCGCCATCGTCCTGACTGCCCGCGGCGGTATCCATGCCGGTGCCAGCAGCGACCACCAGGAACCGTACCTGCGCCAGGTGATGGCCTTCATCGGTATTCATGATGTCGACTTCATCCATGCCGAAGGCCTGAACATGAGCGGCGAATTCCACGAGAAGGGCCTCAACCAGGCCAAGGCCAAGCTGGCGGCGGTAGCCTGAGATTCACTGAATTCCCAACCCTGACACCTGTTGTTGCTCCTTTGGGTGTATCTGCCCGGCCTGCATGGCCGGGTTTTTTTTGCCCGGCATTTTGTGCAGGCCAGTGCAGCCCCTACATTCCTCATGGTTGAACTCATTTGCCGCAACCCGCTAAGGTCGCGGCCTTGATTCACGAGAGGCAACCATGGGCTACCTGATAATCGTCGCGCTGATCCAGGCGTTTTCCTTCAGCCTGATCGGCGAGTACCTGGCCGGGCACGTCGACAGCTACTTCGCTGTGCTCGCACGGGTACTGTTGGCGGGCCTCGTGTTCCTGCCGCTGACCCGCTGGCGCCAGGTCGAGCCGCGCTTCATGCGCTCGATGCTGCTGATCGGCGCGCTGCAGTACGGCATCACCTACGTCTGCCTGTACCTGAGTTTCCGCGTGCTCACGGTGCCAGAGGTGCTGCTGTTCACCATTCTCACGCCGTTGCATGTGACCCTGATCGAAGACGCCATGAACCGGCGCTTCAACCCTTGGGCGCTGCTGGCCGCGCTGGTTGCGGTGGCGGGCGCCGGGGTGATCCGCTTCGACAGCATCAGCGGCGAGTTCTTCATCGGCTTCCTGTTGCTGCAGCTGGCCAACTTCACCTATGCCGCCGGCCAGGTGCTGTACCGCCACCTGGTTGCGCGCTACCCCAGCGACCTACCGCATTACGCCCGCTTTGGCTATTTCTACCTCGGCGCCTTGCTGGTGGTGCTACCGGCCTTTTTGTTGTTCGGCAACACGCAACACCTGCCGAGTACCGATGTGCAATGGCTGGTGCTGCTGTTCCTGGGCCTGTGCCCGACCGCGCTGGGGCTGTACTGGTGGAACAAGGGCGCATGCCTGGTTTCTGGCGGCACACTGGCGGTGATGAACAACCTGCATGTGCCGGTCGGGCTGCTGCTGAACCTGCTGATCTGGAACCAGCACGAGCCGCTGGGGCGGCTGTTCATCGGCGGCGGGATCATCCTGGCGTCGGTGTGGCTGAGCCGCCTGGGTGGCCGTGCGCAGGCGCCGATGGCCGGCAAGGCCTGACATGCACACCATCTTCGTCATCGTCGCACCGATTTTCGCCTTGATTCTGGTCGGCTACTTGTGCCGCAAAACCAACAAGCTGGGCGACAAGGCCGCCGCCGAAATCAACAAGATGGTGGTCTGGCTGTGCCTGCCGGCGTTGCTGTTCAAGGTGACGGCCACTGCCACCTGGAGCGAGATCTGGCACCCGGGGTTCATCGCAGCCTTCGGCGCGGGGGCCCTGGCCATGTTCGTGATCACCCTGCTGTGGCGCTTGACCAGTGGCCATGGCCTGGTGGCGTCGAGCATCGACGGGCTCAGTGCCGGGTATGCCAACACCGGCTATATAGGCATTCCGTTGTGCCTGCTGCTGTTCGGCCAGGCGGGCTTGCAGCCGGCGCTGATCTCCTCTTTGATCGTGGTGTGCCTGGTGTTTGCCATTTCCCTGACGCTGATCGAGGTCGGGCTGCAGGAAGAACGGCAAATCGGCCGCGCCATCGTGGTGGTTGGCAAGGCGTTGGCGAAGAATCCGTTGGTGATCTCGCCATTGGCGGGGGCGGCCTGGGCGGTGTCTGGCTGGGGATTGGCAGAGCCGGTGATGCATTTTCTCGACATGCTGGCGTTGGCGACCACGCCGTGCGCGCTGGTGTCGTTGGGCGCCTTCCTGGCCGAAAAGCGCCCAGGTGCGCAGGCCAGCCCATGGCCGCTGGTGGTCATGAAACTGGTGGGGCAGCCGGCGCTGACCTGGGTGCTGGCGTACAAGGTGTTCAGCCTGCCGAGTATGTGGGCGGCTTCGGCGGTGCTGCTGGCAGCGCTGCCGACCGGGACCGGCCCGTTCATGCTGGCGGAGTATTACAACCGTGAGGCGGGGCTGATTTCGCGCACGATCCTGCTGTCGACGGTGGCGTCGCTGGTGACCTTGACCGGGTTGCTGTACCTGCTGGGGTATGCGGGGTAGCGGCTGCTGTACTATGGCCGCGCGGCGCAGGCTGTGATAATGGGGGCAATCACAGGGGCCTTATCATGCTGACCATCTCCAACAATGTGCATCTGCCGGATGCCGACATCGAACTGACCTACATCCGTGCGCAAGGCGCGGGTGGGCAGAATGTCAACAAGGTGTCCAGCGCCGTGCACCTGCGCTTCGACATTCCGGCCTCGTCACTGCCCGAGTTCTACAAGGAACGGCTGTTGGCGCTGCGTGACAATCGCATCACCGGCGACGGCGTGTTGATCATCAAGGCCCAACAGTACCGCAGCCAGGACCAAAACCGCGCTGACGCCCTGGCGCGTCTTGCCGAGTTGATCATCGCGGCCGCCAAGACCGAGAAGAAACGCCGCCCCACCAAGCCCACCCTCGGCTCGAAGACCCGCCGCCTTGAAGGGAAAGCCAGGCGGAGCACTGTCAAGGCGGGCAGGGGCAAGGTGGACTTCTAGTGCAGCCCCGGTAATCTCAAGCTTCGCTCAGCTGTTCCAGGCGATGCTGGACAGGCTCTTGCGCCAAACGCCCGCTCAACCCCACCCGCATGTCATTGCCGCTCGGCTGCTGATACAGGCTCAAGCCAAACTCTGGCAACACCGCCAGCAGGTAGTCGAAGATATCCCCCTGGATCCGCTCATACTCCGCCCATGCCGTGGTGGTGGTGAAGCAGTAGATTTCCAGCGGCACGCCTTCGGCGGTGGTCTGCATCTGCCGCACCATGCAGGTCATGTTCGGGTGAACGTTGGGGTGGTTCTTCAGGTAAGCCAGGGCAAACGCGCGGAAGGTGCCGATGTTGGTCAGCTTGCGGCGATTGGCCGACAGCTCGGCGACAGGCCCCAGGGCTTCGTTCCAGTTCTGCAGCTCCTGGCGCTTGCCTGCCAGGTAATCGCCAAGCAACTGAACCTGGCTCAGGCGCTGTTCCTCTTCGCGGGTAAGGAAGCGCACGCCGGCGGCATCGATGAACAGGCTGCGTTTGATTCGCCGGCCCCCGGATTGCTGCATGCCGCGATAGTTGCGGAACGACTCGCTCATCAGGCGCCAGGTGGGGATGGAAACGATGGTCTTGTCGAAGTTCTGCACCTTCACCGTGTGCAGGGTGATATCCACCACGTCACCATCGGCACCCACCTGCGGCATTTCGATCCAGTCACCCACATGCAGCATGTCGTTGCTGGTCAACTGCACGCTGGCGACAAACGACAGCAGGGTGTCCTTGTACACCAACAGCAGCACCGCCGACATGGCACCCAGACCCGACAGCAGCAGCAACGGCGAACGGTCGATCAGGGTGGCGACGATGACGATCGAGGCGAAGATCCACAACATCATCTTGGCCAGTTGCACGTAGCCCTTGATCGAGCGGGTGCGGGCGTGTTCGGTGCGAGCATAGATGTCGAGCAGGGCATCCAGCAGGCACGACAGCGCCATGGTCATGAACAGCAGGGTAAACGCCAGGGCGACATTGCCGAGGAAGTGCTGGGCGGTGTCGGACAGCTCCGGCACCAGCTTCAGGCCGAACTGCAGTACCAGCGACGGGGTGGTTTGCGCCAGGCGGTGGAACACCTTGTTGTGGCGCAGGTCGTCCAGCCACTTCAGCGCTGGCTGGCGGGCCAGCAGGCGCGCGCCGTGCAGCATGAGGAAGCGCGCCAGGCGGCCGACCACCAGAGAAATCAGCAGCAACACCGCCAAGCCGATGGCAGCGTGCAACATGGGATGTTGGTCGAGGGTGCCCCACAGGTCGAGGGAGTCACGCCAGATTCTTTGTATATCCATGGGCTTGCGTACAGTCTTGTTGCGAAACGAAGCATCATTAGAGCGCGGATGGCGACAAAGTTGCCAAAAGAAATTCGGCTAAGGCGGCAGAAAACGTTACCCTATGCAACTGAATTTCCCGCACTTGCCTGAGGTTACCTCCGTGTTCTCCCAATTCGCCCTGCATGAACGCCTGCTTAAAGCCGTGGCCGAGCTTAAATTTGTCGAGCCAACCCCGGTGCAGGCCGCGGCCATCCCCCTGGCCCTGCAAGGGCGTGACCTGCGCGTGACCGCGCAGACCGGCAGCGGCAAGACCGCGGCTTTCGTGCTGCCGCTGCTCAACCGTCTGGTCGACCTGAGCGGCCCGCGTGTCGAAATCCGCGCGCTGATCCTGCTGCCGACCCGAGAACTGGCCCAGCAAACCCTCAAGCAGGTACAGCTGTTCTCGCAGTTCACCTACATCAAGTCGGGCCTGGTCACCGGCGGCGAAGACTTCAAGGAACAGGCCGCCATGCTGCGCAAAGTGCCGGACGTGCTGATCGGCACCCCGGGCCGCCTGCTTGAGCAACTGAATGCCGGCAACCTCGACCTGTCCCATGTGAAGGTGCTGATCCTCGACGAAGCCGACCGCATGCTCGACATGGGCTTTGCCGAAGACATGGAGCGCCTGTGCAAGGAGTGCGAGAACCGCGAGCAGACCCTGCTGTTCTCCGCTACTACCGGTGGCGCGGCCCTGCGCGACATCATCGGCAAAGTGCTGAAAGACCCTGAGCACCTGATGCTCAACAGTGTTTCGCAACTGGCCGAAGGCACCCGCCAGCAGATCATCACCGCCGACCACGACCAGCACAAAGAGCAGATCGCCCAGTGGCTGCTGGCCAACGAAACCTTCGACAAGGCGATTATCTTCACCAACACCCGCGCCATGGCCGACCGCATCTACGGTCACCTGGTGGCCAAGGACGTGAAAGCCTTCGTGCTGCATGGCGAGAAAGACCAGAAGGACCGCAAGCTGGCCATCGAGCGCTTCAAACAGGGCAGCTCCAAGGTACTGGTAGCCACCGACGTGGCAGCCCGTGGCCTGGACATCGACGGCCTGGACCTGGTGATCAACTTCGACATGCCACGCAGCGGTGACGAGTACGTACACCGTGTGGGCCGCACTGGCCGTGCCGGTGGTGAAGGCCTGGCGATCTCGCTGATCACCCACAACGACTGGAACCTGATGTCGAGCATCGAGCGCTACCTCAAGCAGCAGTTCGAGCGCCGGGTGATCAAGGAAGTGAAGGGCACTTACAGCGGGCCGAAGAAGGTCAAGGCTTCGGGCAAGGCTGTTGGGACCAAGAAGAAGAAAGTTGACAAGAATACCGGTGACAAGAAGGCTGCCGCCAAGCGCAAGCCAACCGCCAAGCCGAGGGCCAACGCACCGCTGGCCAGCGCTGACGGCCTGGCGCCGCTGAAGAAGCGCAAGCCTGCTGCCGAGTAACATTCTCAAACAGTGTTGTCTTCTTCGCGGGCACACCCGCTCCCACAGGGTCATCACAGATCTTAAAGGCTGTGTTGTAACTGTGGGGACGGGCTTGCCCGCGAAAACCTTGGCACAGGTGACAACTAGTCAGCCTTCTTTTCCGCCGTTTTCAATTCTTTGATCCGCTGGTCTATCAGCTGACACTTGTCGGGCAAGTCCTTGCTCGCCGTCTCCAAATCCATCCCCTGAAGCTCGTCATTGATCTCCTTGGCCTTCTGCGGGTTTTGTTCGGTCAATTGCGTGACCAACCCGGCAAGCTCTTCACGTTTTTGCGTTGCTTCTTCCGGTGTGCAGGCCCAGGCGGGCAGGGCGCAGAGCAGGGCTGTGGCGCAGGCAATGGGCAGTAGCGGTTTCATCCTTTCTACCTCCAGCGGTGGCTATGCGCGGTGGAGGGCTAAAGGGGCGTGGTAGTTCAGCGTTAACGACCGATGGCGGAAACAGTCACTCAGCCAGCAAGGTGGGGGCGCGCCGTCATGTCTATGCCTAATGCCTTCATTACGGTCAGGAACGACTTCAGGGTCGGGTTGCCGTGCTCGCTGAAAGAGCGGTAGAGCTGTTCGCGAGACAGGCCAGTTTCTTTGGCCAGTTCGCTCATGCCCTTTGCACGGGCCACCACGCCAACCGCTTTGGCAACATAGCCGGCATCGCCAGTCTCAAGTGCGTCGGTCATGAACTGCGCGATTGCTTCGGGCGTTGTGAGGTACTCGGCGGGGTCGAATTCGGAAAAGGTTTCAGTCATTTTGCATCCTCCACGAACGCAGAATCTGGTGGGCTGCCTTGATGTCACGCTGTTGGCTGCTTTTGTCGCCACTACATAACAGAATGACGAAAGTGTTGCCCGTCTGATGGAAGTACACCCGGTAGCCAGGCCCGTAGTTAATCCTGAGTTCACTGACGCCATGGCCAACCGGAGATACGTCGCCAGGTAAACCCTCCATTAACCGGTTGATCCGAGAAATGATGCGGGCTCTGGCGCTGCTGTCCCGCAGGCCGGTCACCCAATGTCTGAAACTGCTGGATTCGATTTTCTTCATCGAGTGAATGTAGTTTATAAACTACAGGCGGCAAGTCAGCAAATGGTTTCTGCCTGTTGCCGCCTAAGCGGCTTCTAGCAATGGCATTTCTTCCAGCGTTCATTTTTCGGAACACCGTCCTCACCGGCAGGTCCCAACCTGTGTACCCCTTCCGTCTACAGCAGGAGCCCATCACCATGAGCATCACCTACGACTGGGACCTGATCGAACGCTTGCTGCACGAAGTGCAGAATGGCGCCGGTCACAGCTTCACGCCCCGCCCTTATGCCGAGCAGCATGCCGCAGCGCTGGCCGCCAAGGGTGAGCCACTGGGCGACTTGGACCACCTGAAAACCCGCGCCTGCGAGTATGAAAAGCTGCTGTTCGAGCGTGGCTTTATCGAGAGCCGGCACGAAGACGACGGCGGCAATGGAGAAAACTTCGTGCTGACCGAACGCGGTTCGCGCTTGATGAGCCTGATCGACAGCAGCATCCCCGGCTTCGAGCACCCGCGCCAAGTGCTGGATGAGCAGGAAGATGCCTTGGACGAAGCGACGTTCGAACGGGTATCTGCGAAGGCACAGATTGCTTGATGTCGTTTTAAGGCTGGCAAGTGCGGCGCTGGAAACCCGATAATCGGTAGCTTCTGAACGCTGCCGAGCCTTGCCCATGCCCACGACGATCCCAGAGGCCCGCTTATGAGCGCGGTCCGCAAGAACCCAGACGCCTTTGCATTCCAGGTGATGCTGGGGCTGTGCCTGATCTGGGGTTGCCAGCAGGTGCTGATCAAGACCGCTGCTGTCGACATCGCCCCGGTGATGCAGGCTGCGCTGCGCAACGGTATCGCTGCCGTGCTGGTGGGCCTGATGCTGTGCTGGCGTGGCGGTTGGGAGCAGGTCGGCAGCACCTGGCGCGCCGGGCTGGTGGCAGGCGGGCTGTTCGGCGTGGAGTTCCTGTTCATTGCCGAGGGCCTGAAACTGACTTCGGCGGCGCATATGTCGGTGTTCCTCTATACCGCGCCCGTATTTACCGCGTTGGGCCTGCATTTCCGGCTGCCCAGCGAACGCTTGCGGCTGTTGCAGTGGTTGGGGATTCTGCTGGCCTTCGGTGGAATTGCCATGGCGTTTGCAGGCGGCATGTCGTTCGAGCAGATGGATGGCCGAATGCTGCTGGGCGACGCCTTTGGCGTGATCGCCGGGCTGGCCTGGGGCGCGACCACGGTGGTGGTGCGCTGTTCACGGCTTTCGGAGGCGCCAGCCACCTTGACCCTGTTCTATCAGTTGGCGGTCGGTTTTGCCGGGCTGCTGTTGATTGCCCTGCTCAGCGGGCAGATCGGCGCGGTGTCGCTGACGCCGCTGGCGATGGGCAGCGTGCTGTTCCAAGGGATTGTGGTGTCGTTCATCAGCTATCTCACCTGGTTCTGGTTGCTGCGCAAATACCTGGCGTCGAACTTGGCGGTGTTTTCGTTCATTACCCCGCTGTTCGGGGTGACGTTTGGTGTATTGCTGCTCGATGAGCCACTGAGCGTGAATTTTGTGGTTGGGGCGTTGATGGTGCTGCTGGGGGTAATTCTGGTGAGTGCCGAGCCTTGGGTTAAGCAGCAGTTGCGGCGGTTTGTAGGCTAGTACGGGCCATTCGCACTAGCCCCCCGGCCACTACCAACCCGGCTGCAGCCAGCATCAGCGCCGGCTGTAGCCCGCCGCTGTAATGGCTGCTGAGCGCCGCCAGCAACGGCCCGCTCAACTGCCCCAGGGCAAAGCACGCGGTCAGCAGCCCGGCATTGCGCTGGGTGGCATGTGGTGCCAGCTCCCGCGAGCGCTGCATCACCAATTGCATGCAGGCCAGGAATGGCCCGCCGCACAGCACTACACCCAGCGCCAACCCGATGCCTCCGCCCATCAGGCAGGCCAGCACGCCCAGCCCTTGCAACCACAGGGTGGCCGCGAGCCAGCGCGCGGTGCTACTGCCACGGCGCAGGCTCACCAACAGCACACCCAGCGCCGCCGCCAGGCCGAACGCCGGCCAGAACAGGTCGGCCAGCCACTGCCCGCGAAATTGCTGATTGGCCATCTGTGACAGGAAGGTGGCCGGCAGGATGTAACCCACGCCATACAGTGCATACACCAGCCCCAGGCGGCCAATGCCGCCGCTGCGGGTCGGGCCTTGCTGCTCTGGCAACGGAGCTGGCGCGGCTTGCAGCGACCGTGGCAGCCAAGGCCGCACGGCCAGCAGCATCACCAGTGCAGCCACGGCATAGATCAGCCACAGTGCTGCCGAGCCCAGCCCCAACAGATGCGCCACCAGTGCCAACAGCCCCGTCACGGCGATGCCCAGGCCGGGCCCTGCAAACACCAGGGCACCTAGCCGTTGGCGGTTGTGGGCATTGGCCACCTGTTGGCTGAGGCTGGTGATCATCACCAGCACCCAGGCACTGGCCACGCCGGTGCCAAAGCGCAGCAGCAGGTGGCCCCAGAAGCCTTCGGCAGCCCAGGAGGCCAGTGTCAACAGCACGCACAACCACAGCCCGCCATGCAGGCGCAGACGCACCTGGCCTGGCGAGCGAGCGAACATGGCGTCCACCGCGCCTATGAAATAGCCCAGGTAGTTGGCCGCCGCCACCAGCCCTGCGACTGTCAGGTCGAACTGGCCTTCGGCAATCAGTTGTGGCAATTGCGGGGTGAGGGCGAAACGGCCGATGCCCATGGCCATCATCAGCGCCACGGCGCTGGCCAGCAGTTGAATGAGTGGCGACATGACAGGTCTCCTGCACGGATGTAAGCGATGGTTGGCAGGTTAGGGCGATTTTATTTTCAATAAAATTGAATAATGATGATCAAGTTGTTCTGTTTTGGAGAATGCTGTGGAGTTCAGCCAACTGCGTATCTTTCAAGCCGTAGCCGAGGAAGGCTCGGTCACCCGTGCCGCCGAACGCTTGCACCGGGTGCCATCGAACCTCTCGACACGTTTGCGCCAGCTTGAGGAGCAACTGGGTGTCGAGCTGTTCCTGCGCGAACGCCAGCGTTTGCAGCTGTCGCCTGCGGGCAAGGTGCTTCTGGACTATGCCCACCGCATGTCGGCCCTGCGCGACGAGGCGCTGGCTGCCGTGCGAGGCGGTGAGCCGGCCGGGGACTTCGTGCTTGGGACCATGTACAGCACGGCGGCGACCCATCTGCCGGCATTGCTGGCGCGTTATCACCAGGCATACCCGGCAGTGAACCTGCAAGTGCGCGCCGCACCCAGCGGCGAGCTGCTCGAAGGCCTGCTCAGCCACCGCCTGGATGCCGCTCTGGTGGATGGGCCGCTGAACCTGGCCGGGCTGGATGGCGTGCCGCTGTGCGATGAGCAACTGGTGCTGATCACCAGCCCCGAGCACCCGGCGGTGCATACTGCCAAGGACGTGGCAGGCAAGGCGGTGTTCACCTTCCGTCAGGGCTGCTCGTACCGCATGCGTCTGGAGGCGTGGTATGCCCATGCCCATACGCCGATGGGCCGGGTGATGGAGATCGAGTCGTACCAGAGCATGCTGGCCTGTGTAATCGCCGGTGCGGGTGTGGCGATGATGGCCCAGTCGATGCTCGACAGCCTGCCCGGGCGCGACCGGGTGAGGGTACACCCGCTGCAGGCGCCGTTCGACCAGGCGGTTACCTGGCTTATGTGGCGTCAAGGGATGCGCGGGGCTAATCTGCAGGCATGGATCGACCTGCAACAAAGCGAAACGATTAGCCAGTCGTCGGAATGCGCCGCCACGGCTTGATCCGCGTCAAAATGGCCCTTATCTGTAGGAGCAGAGGCATGCGTAATACAGGACATCGGGCTATGATCTGTATGAAGCATCGCAGGATTGATTCGCCGTGAGGTTGACCCGTCAAGGGGGCATTATGAATAAACCACTGTCAAACTGGCTCCACGACCTGGCGGTCGCCTTGGGGCTGATTCCACCACCCTTGCAGCCGGTGCCGATCCCGACTGATGAAGAGCAGCGCAAGCGCCAACCGCGTCGTCGCTGATTAAAGACAAAGGCCGCTGCACCTGGGTGGGTGCAGCGGCCTTTTAGTGTCTGCTGATTGTCTATTGCCGGTCCGGGCGATAGCTATCAGGCCAGATTCACTGCACCGACTGGTTTGCGCGACATCAGGCTAACCACTACAAAACTCACCAAGCCAATCGCCAGGCTGTAGTAGATCGGTGTATTGGCCTCCAGCCCGTCCTTGAACATGAACAGCAGCGCAGTGGCAAAGCCCAGCGACATGCTGGCAATCGCACCGGCAGTGGTCGCACGTTTCCAGAAGATTGCCCCGATCAGCGGGATCAGCATGCCGCCGACCAGCAGGTTGTAGGCGAGGGTCAGGGCGTTGATCACATCGTTCACCATCAGCGCGATGCCCAGCACCACCAGGCCGGTGAGCAGGGTGAACAGGCGGCTGATCCCCAGGCTCGATTGCTTGCCGCCACGCAGCTTGGGCAGCAGGTCTTCGGTCACAGTGGTCGAAGCGGCCAGCAGGCCGGCACTGGCGGTGGACATCATGGCTGCCAGTGCTGCGGCCATCAGCAGGCCACGGATGCCATCGGGCAGGGTGCTCTTGATCATCTCGGCAAAGGCGTTGTTCGGGTTGGCCAGGTCGGGCATCAGCACATGTGCCGCCATGCCGATGGCAGCGCAAGCCAGGCCGTACACCACACAGTACACACCGGCGACGGTGCCGGCACGCTGGCAGACCTTTTCATCGCGAGCAGTGAATACACGCTGCCAGATGTCCTGGCCGATGAGAATGCCGAAGAAGTAGATCAGGAAGTAGGTAACGATGGTGTCCCAGCCAATGGTGGTCAGCTGGAAGCTGGCCGCTGGCAATTTGGCCACCAGGGTGTCCCAGCCACCGGCCTTGTACAGGCACACCGGCAGCAGGATGAACATCAGGCCGACGGTCTTGATCACGAACTGGACGATGTCGGTCAGGGTCAGCGACCACATGCCGCCAATGGTCGAATACAGCACCACCACACCGCCGCCGAGCAGCAGCGAAGCCCAGAACGGCAAGTCCAGCAGCACTTGCAATACGGTGGCCATGGCCAGGGTCGAGGTGACGCCGATCATCAGCGCGTAAGCCAGCATGATCACGGCGCTGGCCTGACGTGCGGTAGGGTTGTAGCGTTGCTCAAGCACCTGGGTCACGGTGAAGATGCGCAGGCGCAGCAACGGTTTGGCCAGGAACAGGTTGATGGCGATGATGCCCAGGCCCAGGGCTGCGCACAGCCAGAAACCGGAAATGCCGTGAACGTAGCCCAGGCGCACAGTGCCAACGGTAGAAGCGCCACCGAGCACGGTGGTGGCCATGGTACCCATGTACAGCACCGGGCCGAGGTTGCGCCCGGCTACCAGGTAGTCTTCATGGGTTTTCGCGCGTCGCATGCCGTACCAGCCCAGCCCGAGCATGCCGGCGGTGTAGATCATTACAACAATGATGTCCAAGGCCATTGGGGGTCTCCCGATTATCTTTATTATGGCGAGATCGACCACGCGGGCGGCTTACGGCGCCCGGCGGTCTTGTCGTGTTGTTGGCGGGCCTCTGTGGCCCTCCCTCATGGCTCCTGCCGGGGTATTGCAAGTACTGCCAGCTCTTTTGTAGGAGCGGCCTTGTGTCGCGATTGGGCCGCAGAGCGGCCCCGGCAATCTATGCATCACGGCCACAAACCGGGGGCCGCTTTGCGGCCCGATCGCGACACAAGGCCGCTCCTACAAAGGGCCGTCGGTCAGCGGCGCACGACGCCTGGTAGCACGCAGAGCATTTCGAACAGCAGGTTGGCACCGAGCAGCGAGGTGTTGCCGGTGGTGTCGTAAGGCGGGGAGACTTCGACGAGGTCACAGCCGATCAGGTCCAGGCCGTGGCAGCCGCGAATGATCTCCATCGCCTGGATGGTGGTCAAGCCGCCGATTTCCGGGGTACCGGTGCCGGGTGCCCAGGCCGGGTCGATGCCGTCGATGTCGAACGACAGGTACACTGGGCCGCCGCCGACTTTTTCCCGCACTTCGGCCATCAAAGGTTCCAGCGACTTGTGCCAGCATTCTTCGGCCTGGACCACACGGAAACCCTGGCGGCGGCTCCAGTTGAAGTCGTCGGCGGTATAGCCCTGGGCGCGCAGGCCGATCTGTACCACGCGGTCGCAATCGAGCAGGCCTTCTTCCACGGCGCGGCGGAAGGTGGTGCCGTGGGCGATCTTCTCGCCGAACATGTGGTCGTTGACGTCGGCGTGGGCGTCGATGTGTACCAGGCCGATCTTGCCGTGCTTCTTGTGCAGCGCACGCAGGATTGGCAGGGTGATGGTGTGGTCGCCGCCCAGGGTCATCGGGATGACGTTGTGCTCGACGATCTCGTCATACGCTTCTTCGATGATGCGCACGGCGTCCAGCAGGTTGAAGGTGTTGATCGCCACGTCACCGATGTCGGCCACCGACAGCGAGTCGAACGGGGCGGCACCGGTGGCCATGTTGTACGGGCGGATCATTACCGACTCGGCGCGGATCTGCCGTGGGCCGAAGCGGGTGCCGGAGCGCAGCGAGGTTCCGATGTCCAACGGTACGCCGATGAAGGCGGCATCCAGGCCTTTGGCGCTTTGCAGGTGGGGGAGACGGAGCATGGTGGCGATGCCGCCGAAACGCGGCATTTCGTTGCCGCCCAGTGGTTGGTGGAGAGTCTTGTCCACGGTGGGCCTCATCAGTCGGTCGATTGTTCTGTTTGTTCGAACCTGTGCCGCCGCGCGCCTTTCAAGTGTGGTTTTGCCGGCGGGCAGGGACATTTCGGCCAAGTCTGCTCAAGGTAGTGCCCGGGAAGAATCGCTACCGACAAATACTTAGTTCAGGATTTTCTGAACTAAAGGCTGGCGGAGCGGTTAGACTGCGCGCAAATACCCTCGTGGAACCGTTGCACCATGGCCTCGACCCTGCCCGACCTGAAACTGCTGCGCATCTTCATCAGCGTGGTGCGCCACCAGGGCTTCGCCAACGCCCAGCGCGAACTGAACCTGTCCACCTCGGCCATCAGCACCTACATGAGCCAGCTGGAGGGCGCTTTGGGTATCGTGCTGTGCCACCGTGGGCGTGGGGGCTTCAGCCTGACCAGCAAGGGCGAGCTGTTCCATCAGGAAACCCTGCGCCTGCTGGCCGAGCTGGACGGCTTCGAGCAGTATGCCGCCGCCCTCAAGGGCGAGTTGCGCGGCACCCTCAATCTTGGGGTGATCGACTCCACGGTCGGCGACCGTGCCTTGCCGCTGGCTGAGGCCATCGGGGCCTATAGCCAGGAGCACCCGGCGGTGCACCTGCATCTGTCGGTGTCCAGCCCTTACGAGCTGCAATTGGGTGTGCAGGACAACCGCCTGGACCTGGCCATCGGCGCGTTTTCTTCGCGCATGAGCGGGCTGCTTTACCAGCCGCTGTACCGTGAACAGCATTGGTTGTACTGCAGCAGCCGCCATCCGCTGTACACCGAGCGGCGCATTCCCGAGCAGGTGGTGACCCAGCAGCGCATGGTCGGGCGCGGCTACTGGAGCCAGGCCGAACTGGCCCGGCATGGCTTCAAGCACAGCGCGGCAACAGTGGAAAGTATGGAGGCGCAGTTGATCCTGATCCTTTCCGGCGCCTACATCGGCTACTTGCCCGAGCACTACGCCCAGGCCTGGGTCGACAAGGGCGACTTGCGCGTGCTGTCGCCGTCGACTTTCGGTTACCAGGCCCCGTTCTCGCTGATCATTCGCCGTGGGCGTAGCCGTGAACCGTTGATCCAGACCTTCCGTGACCTGCTGAAAAGCCAACTCAACGTGGGCTGAGATGCGACGTATTCATGCATTCCGTCGGGAGGCGTTAAATTCTGGCAAAAGCTGACCGCTATCCTGATAGCGCTCTGCTACACATCAACTTGCGCTGATGATTTTCCCTTCATTTCATCCTGCAAGGATCGCCCAAGATGCGCATGAATTTGCCCGTCACTGAGCACGAAAGAACCTTCTCCAGCGATCAACGCCTGATTTCCACCACGGACCTCAACAGCCGCATCACCTACTGCAATGACGCCTTTGTGGCGATCAGCGGTTTTACCTACGACGAGCTGGTCGGCCAACCGCACAACCTGGTACGCCACCCAGATATGCCGCCGGCGGTGTTCGACCATATGTGGGAGACGATCAAGCAGGGCAAGCCGTGGATGGGGGTGGTCAAGAACCGGGCGAAGAATGGCGATTACTACTGGGTCAGCGCCTACGTCACGGCGATTTACGAACAAGGCCGCATCAGTGGCTACGAGTCAGTACGCTCGGTGCCCACAAGGGACCAGATTCGCCGTGCCGAAGCGCTGTACGCGCGCTTGCGCGATGGGCGCGGGCCGGTGCCGTGGGCGGCTCGCCTGGGGTACGGTCTGGGCCATGGCTGGCCACTGATCGGCGCAGGCCTGGTGTCGGCGGCGGGTTACCTATGGCTACCGCCCTATGCGGCGCTTGGTGTACTGATGGCCAGCTTGCTGCTGGCCTGGTACCTGATCGAGCACCGGCAGAACCAGGTCATCCGCCGCACGCTGGCTGAGCACCCCAAGGCCTTTACCAGCCCGTTGGTGGCGTTGACCTACAGCGACAATCCAGGCCTGCAAGGCCAGCTTGACCTGGCCATCATCAGCGAGGAAGCACGCCTGCAAACGGCCCTCACCCGGCTTGTGGATGCCGGGGTCGGGGTGAAGTCGCGGGCGGCGCAATCTTCCGATCTGTCCGATGCCCAGGCGCAGATGCTCGACCGCCAGCGCAGCGAAACCGATCAGTCGGCCACGGCCATTGCGCAAATGGCGGCCACCATCCAGCAGGTTACCCACAACGTGCAGAGCACGGCGCATGCGGCGGGTGATGCCGACCAATTGGCGCAGCAGGGTAGCGAGCTGGCGCTGCAGAGCCTGAAGGCCATGGGTAGCATGAGCGATGCGGTCAATGACATTGGCCAGGCAGTGAATGCCCTGGCAGAGCAAACCCAGTCGATAGGCAGCGTGGTCGACGTGATCACCTCGATTGCCGAGCAGACCAACCTGCTGGCGCTTAATGCCGCCATTGAAGCGGCGCGTGCCGGCGAACAGGGGCGCGGGTTTGCCGTGGTGGCTGATGAAGTGCGTTCGCTGGCCCAGCGCACCCGCGCTTCGACCGACGAGATTCACCACATTATCGCCTCCTTGCGGGCCGGGGCAGAGCGGGCAGTGAGCACGGCCAGTCGGGGCGAGCAGATCTCTCGGGACAGCGTGCACAGTGTCGAGGCGGTGCAGGCGGCGCTGAGCGGGATTGCCCAGGCGGTCAGTCGCATCACCGGCATGAGCCAGCAGATGGCGACGGCATCGGAGCAGCAAAGCCATGTGGCCGAGGACATCAACCAGCAGATCGTGAGAATTGCCCAACTGTGTGACCAGAGTGCCGGGCAGGCCAGGCAGGGCGCGCAGATCAGCCAGGACCTGGAGCGCATGGCGGAGTACCTGCATAGCCTGGCGGAGCGGTTCAACCGCTGAGAAGGCCGGGCTCGCCAAGCGGGCCCCGGTTCTGTGGCAAACTGTCTCCGCCAAGGAGAACCCCATGCCCAGACCCCGCTGCGAGCGCTGTCAGCGCCCGCTCGATCACTGCCTATGCCCACTGATCCCCGCACTCGACAGCAGTACCCGCGTGATTCTGCTGCAGCACCCCAGTGAAACTGCCCATGCCCTGAATACCGCGCGCCTCGCGGCCCTTGGCTTGAGCAATGCCGAGTTGCGGGTGGGTGAGGTTTTCAACGACTTGGGCGATTTGCTCGCGACGCCTGGTTACCGGCCGGCCCTGCTGTTTCCGGGCGACGATGCTCGGGTGCTGACGGCTTATGGTGAGGCCGAAGACAAACCGTTGCTGCTTATCGTGCCCGACGGCACCTGGCGCAAGGCGCGCAAGTTGTTGTACATGAACCCGCTACTGGAAGGGTTGCCGCGGGTCACGCTGGGGGCTGTCGCGCCTTCACGTTACCGGCTGCGCAAGGCACCTGAGGCGGGGGCACTGTCGACTATCGAAGCGGTGGTGGGAGCATTGAACGCGTTGGAGCAACCCGTTTGCTTTGATGCACTGCTGGCGCCGTTCGAAGCGTTGATCGAGGGGCAGATCAGGGCCATGGGCGAGGAGACGTTCCAGCGTAACCATGGCACCGAGTGAGGGCTGGGGGCTGCAAAGCAGCCCCGGCTGATTCAAGCCCGATCAGCGCATCTCAGGCAGACGCGCCTCAGTGCGCACTTCGGTAGTCGCCAGCGCCTCTGGTGGCAGCGAAATACGCTGCTTGGTCAGCAACTCACCCATGGTCGCCAGCACGCGGTAGCGCGAGAACTCCTCGGTATAACGCACCTCGGTATAGCGGCGGTCTGCGTTGTACAGCTCGTTCTCACTGTCCAGCACGTCCAGCAAGGTACGCTGGCCCAGGCCGAACTGGTCCTGGTAGGCCGCACGTACGCGCTTGGTGGTCTCGGCGTATTCACGCGCGGTCGGCAGCTGTTTGCTGGCATTGTTCATGGCGTTCCACGCCAGGCTCAGGTTCTCGGTCAACTCACGCAGGGCGTTGTTGCGGATGTCCAGGGCCTGGTTGATCTTGTGCGCGTCGGACTGCAGGCGCGCCTTGTCACTACCGCCGCGGAACAGGTTGTAGTTCATCTCCACGCCAGCTTGCCAGTCGTTGTTGTTGTGGCCTTTTTCGCCGCCGGTGTTGTTGTTGGCACCGGTTGCCAGAATGGCGTCGAAGCGCGGGTAGAAGGTCGACTTGCCCACTTCGTACTGCTGCTCGGCCGCATTGACGTCAGCCTGTGCAGATTTGATGTAAGGGTTGTTCTGGCGCATGCTGTCGCGTGCCCCCTCGAGGCTCTCAGGCACCTCGCCCTTGATGGTTTGCGGGCTTTCCAGCTCGTCCGGCGCGCGGCCGATCACGCTGAAGAAGTTGGCCTCGGCATCGGCCAGGTCGACTTCGGCGGTGTCCAGGTTGTTTTCCGCCAGGGCGCGACGGGCGCGGGACTGGTCAAGGTCGGCGGTGCTGCCAACGCCGCGCTCGTTACGCAGGCCGATCTGGTCGTTGACGCGCAGGTGGGCTTGCAGGTTGTTCTTGGCCAGGGTCACCAGCTCGCGGCGCTTGAGCACTTCCAGGTACACCTCGACCGCACGCAGGGCGACATCCTGGGCAACAGCCTGGGTGTAGTAGGCGCGGGAGGTAGAGACAGCCTCGGTGCGGCCCACTTCATTCGAGGTGTTGAAGCCGTCGAAGATCATCTGCCGCAGGCGCAGCTCGGACTGGGTGTAGCTGAGGGTTTCCTTGTTGTGGTTACCCTCGGCACGGGTGGTGGTATTGTCCGAACGCTGGCGGCCGTAGCCGGCGACCAGGTCCACGGAAGGGTAGTAGCCACCACGCGCAAACTTCACGTCTTCATCGGCCGACAGCTTGCTGTTACGGTTGGAGCTGACTTGTGGGTGGTAGTCCACGGCGCTTTGGACGGCCTCGGTGATCGACATCGCCTGTACGTTGGCACTCGCCAGGGCCAACAGTAATGCACTGGTGATGGGGTTCAAAACGCGCATGGTACATCTCCCTGATCCTGGAATTTATCCTGCTGTTCGCCAAAAAAATGACGATAAAGTTATCGCGTATAGTGTTGCAGGTTTTTAACAAGACAGCTAAGTACATTCAACGCGATAGATAAGAAGATTTATTCATATCAAATTGCCATATAAGACTTTTATTGTCTAATCAATTTCACTTACAGCCCTCGGAACGATGCTGTTAGTCGCCCTGAAAACCAATGTTTACAAGGCTTGCACACGGTTCCAGAACTATTTCCGATAAAGAAGGTGGCAGTTAGGCGAAAGTGATATTTGGCGACAAAATATTGTCACCTTGGCTTCTGAAGTGTTTTTTGCTTGAGGATATACAGGCTGACGAGTACAGCGCTGGTCAACATGAAGGTACGCGCCCAGAACAGCGGCACCAGGTAGCACGACAGGCCAATGCTGGCCCACATCAGGCCGATGGCGTAAACCTTGCCCTTGAGGGGGATGCCTTCACCACTGAGGTAGTCACGGATCCATGGCCCGAGCTTGGGGTGATGGACCAACCAGTGGTGAAAGCGCGGTGAGCTGCGGGCAAAGCAGGCCGCCGCCAATAGCAGGAACGGGGTGGTGGGCAGTACCGGGAGAAAAATCCCCAACACCCCCAGCGCAACGCTGAGCCAGCCGGTGGCCAGCAGCAGGTAGCGCATAGGCAGCTTAGTGGTGGCGTGGCTTGAGCAGCGCCGGTTTTTCGTCAGGGGCGTGCAGCAGCAGGAACAATGCACTCAGCGCCTCGGGGATCTGTACGATCATGTCGTCCTGCAGGTTGGCGTTGCTGGCAATGTCGGCGAACTCTGGTTGTTCATCGAACAGGCCTGAGCCAACCATGATCGGCAGCAGCATCTCGCTGACTTCTTCCTCGGCGTTCTCGAACCAGGCCTCTTCACGCAGGAACACGCCTTCCATGAAGCCGATGCACCAGCCGCGCAGGTCGGAATCGTCCGGCTCGTCGGTCAGGTCGAGTTCGCATGGCAGGTCGAATTCTTCGTCGCTGGCCAGCTGGCGGGCAATGTGCGCTTTCAATGCCACCAGGGTGGCTTCGATTTCGGTGCGCTGGGCGTCGCTGGCGTAGTGCGGCTCTTCGGCGAACAGGGCGTCGATCCATTCGCGCTCGGGCACGTCCTCGGCGTTGATCGACAGGGCGGTGAGGTAGCCGTGTGCGGCGACATAGTCCAGCGCTTCTTCGTGCAGCTCGTCGGCGTCGAGGAAGGCTTGCAGGCGGGTCAGTTGCTCGGCGAAGGACATTACAGGGCTACCTTGGGGAATAAACGATAACGAATTCTAGCACCTTGCAGCGGCAGCGGGGCAAAGGGAACGTCTATCGCCGTGGTGCCTGTGCAGGACGGCGCTGCGGTATACTCCGCGATTTTTCATCCAGGGGCAGGTTTTACCGGTCGCCTGGCAAAAACCGCTTACGCATTTGGCGTGTGCGGGGCGGGTTTTTCGTCCAGCCTGTTGTATTCAGGGTGGTACGGCGATTTGGAGTTGCACATGCTCGAACAGGCTCAGCGCGTTCTCAAGGACATCTTCGGCTACGACAGTTTCCGTGGGCGCCAGGCAGCGATCATCGAATGCGTGGCCAATGGCGGCGATGCCCTGGTGCTGATGCCCACCGGCGGCGGCAAGTCGTTGTGCTTTCAGGTGCCGGGGCTGCTGCGTCCGGGCCTGACGGTGGTGGTCTCGCCACTGATCGCGTTGATGGACGACCAGGTCGCCACGCTTGACGAACTGGGCGTTTCGGCGGCCGCGCTGAATTCCACCCTGAGCGCGGAACAGCAGCGTGAACTGGCCGGGCGCCTGCGCCGTGGCGAGGTAAAAATGCTCTACCTGGCGCCGGAGCGCCTGGTGCAGCCGCGCATGCTGGATTTTCTGCGTGACCTGGACATTTCGCTGTTCGCCATCGACGAGGCCCACTGCGTTTCGCAATGGGGCCACGATTTCCGCCCCGAGTACCTGCAACTGGGCCAACTGGCCGAACTGTTCCCGCATGTGCCGCGCATTGCGCTTACTGCCACTGCCGATATGCGCACCCGCGAAGAAATCGTCCAGCGCCTGCACCTGCAAGGCGCCGAACGCTTCCTCTCGAGCTTCGACCGACCCAACATCTTCTACCGCATCGTGCCCAAGGAAGCGCCGCGCAAGCAGTTGATGGCTTTTCTCGGCGAGCGCCGCGGCAACGCCGGTATCGTTTACTGCCTGTCGCGCAAGAAGGTCGACGAAACCGCCGCATTCCTCTGCCAGCAGGGCTTCCCGGCGCTGCCGTATCACGCCGGCCTGGCTGCCGAGACACGCGCGGCCAACCAGCACCGCTTTCTCAACGAGGAGGGGCTGATCATGGTCGCGACCATTGCCTTCGGCATGGGTATCGACAAGCCCAACGTGCGCTTCGTTGCCCACCTCGACCTGCCTAAATCGCTTGAGGCCTATTACCAGGAAACCGGCCGCGCCGGCCGTGACGGCCTGCCGTCCGATGCCTGGATGGCCTATGGCCTGCAGGACATGGTGATGCTCAAGCAGATGCTGCAGAACTCCGAAGGCGATGAGCGCCACAAGCGCATCGAACAGCACAAGCTCGACGCCATGCTGGCGCTGTGCGAAGAAACCCGCTGCCGCCGCCAGTCGCTGCTGGCCTACTTCGATGAAACCCTCGAACAACCGTGCGGCCACTGCGACAACTGTGTCGACAACATCCAGACTTGGGACGCTACCGAGCCGGCGCGCCAGGCGCTGTCGGCGGTGTTCCGCACCGGCCAGCGCTATGGTGTCGGCCACCTGGTCGATGTGCTGCTGGGCAAGGACAACGAGAAGGTGCGCAATTTCGGCCACGAGAAGCTATCGGTATTCGGCGTTGGCAAGGGCCTGGCCGAGGTCGAATGGCGTTCGCTGTTCCGTCAGTTGGTGGCGCGCGGCCTGGTCGACATCGACCTGGAAGGTTACGGCGGCCTGCACCTGTCCGACAGCTGCCGGCCACTGCTGCGCGGCGAGGTGACCTTGCAACTGCGCCGTGACCTCAAGCCGCAGACCACGGCCAAGGCCTCGTCGTCCAGCGGCGGCAGCCCGGCCAGCCAGCTGGTGCGTGCCGAAGAGCGCGAACTGTGGGAAGCGTTGCGCACGTTGCGGCGCAAGTTGGCCGAGGAGCACAGCGTGCCGCCGTATGTCATCTTCCCCGATTCGACGCTGCTGGAAATGCTGCGCAGCCAGCCGGTCAGCCTCAGCGACATGGCCCAGGTAAGCGGTGTGGGCGCGCGCAAGCTGGAGCGCTATGGCCAGGCGTTCCTCGAAGTACTGAACAACAGTGGCGGCACCGAAGAGGCACCGAAAGTGGTGCTCGACCTGCGCCACGAACTGGTCAGCCTGGCCCGAGCCGGCATGACCCCGGCGCAGATCGCCGGGCAGCTCAACTGCAGCGAGAAGAACGTCTATAGCCTGCTGGCCGAGGCACTGGGCCGCCAGGAGCTGAGCCTGGAGCAAGCCATCGACCTGCCGGAAGACCTGATGATGGAAGTGCAGGACGCGTTCCTGGATGGCGAGGGCGAGTTGCCGCCGGTGTCGGCCATTGCGCCGCAGTTCGGGGCCCGGGTGCCGGAGGGCGTGCTGTATTGCGTGCGCGCGGCGCTGGCGGCGGAATTCGAACTGTAAACGCAGGCAGGATCGAAGGCAGAAGCGCCATCTGCTGACCTTTGTCATGCTTTTTGACGATTATCGAACAAGTAAGCAGGACCGAGCCTTGCCTCGTGGGGCAGGGCATGGTTAGCTGCCTAATAATTAGATCTACTCAATGAGTTACTTATGCCCCTGACCGACAACCAACACCGCTTCGGCATGCAGCTGGCCCAGATGTCCCGGGGTTGGCGCGCCGAACTGGACCGCCGCCTGGCCGGGCTCAACCTGTCCCAGGCGCGCTGGCTGGTGTTGCTGCACCTGGCCCGTTTCGAAGAAGCCCCGACCCAGCGTGAGTTGGCCCAGAGCGTGGGCGTTGAAGGCCCGACCCTGGCGCGTCTGCTCGACAGCCTGGAGGCGCAAGGGTTGGTGCGCCGGCAAGCAGTGGTAGAAGACCGGCGGGCCAAGAAGATCTTGCTGTGCCCCCCGGCCAAGCCACTGATCGACCAGATCGAGACCATCGCCAATCAACTGCGGGTGGAACTGTTTACCGGCGTGGATGAGGCAGAATTGCAAGTTTGCATGCGGGTGCATGCGAAGATTCTGGCCAACCTCGAGAAGTCCTGAAGGCCCTTGGGGCTGCAACGCAGCCCCAAAAAATCAGAAGGTATGCCCCAGGTTCAGATACACCGCATGCTCATGCGCACTGTTGGTGCCGTAGGTGAAGTTCAACGGCCCCAACGGCGTCTCCAGCCCCAGGAAGATGCTCGCCGCATTGATGTACCCACTGTCGAACTCGTTGTCGTTGTTCCATGCCCGCCCACGCTCCAGCGACCCGCCGATGTACAACGGGAAGTCCAGCGGCACATAGGCCCTTGGCGTCAAGCGGCGGTAGTAGACCATGCGCAGCAGGCTCACGTTCTGCCCCGACACCGAGTCCTGGCGAAAGCCTGACAGCTCTCGCGCTCCGCCCATCACGAAGCTCGACGTCACCACTTCGGTGTCATCCAGCGTGCGCCCATAGCGACCGCCCAGCACGAAGGTGTTCGGCCCACTGCTGATCGCCTTGTCCAGGTTGAACAGCCACTGCCGGTAATCCTGGTCGGAGTCCAGCGACTTGTCGTATTTGCGCAAGGTCAGGCCGATGTCCTCGCCTCGGTGCGGGAAGTACACGTTGTCGAGGGTGTCGAACGAGTACTTCAGCTCGTAGAAGCCTTCGTTGAAACTGACTTTGGGCAGGTCCTGGTCGCCGATGCGCACCTCGGCCTCGCCCCAGGCCTTGCCCACGCCCAGGCGCACTTCACCGCTGGTGCCGATCTGCCGGCCCACGTTCAGGCCAAAGCCGTAGCGCTCCAGGCGGTATTCGGCGACCGGGTCGTTGTCCAGGGTGGCTTCGATGTTCTGCGAGCTGAAATCCAGGTAAGGCGCGACAAAGTAGCGCGAGCCCACGTCCAGCGGTTGGTAGAACTCGCTGTACAGCTCTTGCTGGTCGCCGATCTGGCCACGGGTCAGCCATTCTGCGCCGAGGCTGTTGATGCCGTTGACCCGGTAGCTGGCACCCAGGTTGAAGGCGCTGTCGCCACGCAGGTCATCGGACAGGTTAAGGCCCAGGCGCAGGTAGTCGGTGCCGCCGCGCCGGCCACGGGCGTTGATCACCAGGGTGTTGTCGTCGCCCTTGTGCACCACGCGGTACTGCACCCGGTCGAAGTAATCCAGGCCGTACAGCGTACCCATGTCGGTCTGCAGGCGGTCCAGCTCCAACGGCGCGTCGATCGGTTGGCGGATGTACGAGCGAATCACGTCGTCGCTGACCTTGGAGTCGTTCTCGATTCGGATCGCGGTGATCACCGGTGTGCGCTGGCGCGGCGAGCGGGCCACGGCCAGGCTGCTGTCGCCTTCGGGCTGGCGCAGGGCAGCCAGGCGAGGGTCGAGCAGGCGGGTGGCGCGGTAACCGGCGTCGATCATGTCCCTGGCGCGGCCAAAATCGGTCACGCCGAAGGCAGTCAGCGATGGTTGGATGAGGATGTCGTCGCGGTGCAGGCTGGCCAGTTGTTCTTCCGAGTTGCGCCGGGTCATCAGGGTGATCGACTGGTTGAGCACGTCGACCACGGTCAGTAATTGCTTGCGATCCTTCAGTGGGGTGCCGATGTCGACCACGATGGCCAGGTCCACGCCCATTTCGCGGGCCACGTCGACCGGAATGTTGTCGACCATGCCACCGTCCACCAGCAGTCGGCCGTCCAGCTCGACCGGGGCGAACACGGCAGGGATCGACATGCTGGCGCGAATGACCTGTGGCAGGTGGCCGCGGCGAAACACTACTTTTTCGCCACTGGCGATGTCGGTGGCCACGGCGCGGAAGGGGATAGGCAGCTTGTCGAAGTCGCGGGTGTCGGCGGTGTGCGCCAGTTTGCTTTCCAGCAGCAGTGACAAGTTCTGGCCTTGGATTACCCCCAGTGGCAGGCCCAGGCTGCCGTCGTCACGAAAGCTGAGCTTCTGTTTGACCAGGAAGTCGCGGTCATCCTGCTTGCGCCTAAACGGCACGTCCTTGCGTGGCGGGGCATCGGACAGCGCCTGTTGCCAGTCCAGGGTGGTGGCGAGCTTTTCCAGCTCTTCGACACTGTAGCCCGAGGCGTACAACCCGCCGACCACTGCGCCCATGCTGGTGCCGGCGATGGCGTCGATGCGCACACCCTGTTCTTCCAGCGCCTTGAGCACGCCGATGTGAGCCAGGCCACGGGCCGCACCACCCGACAGTACCAGGCCGACCTTGGGCCGGGCAGGTTCGGCGGCGGTTGCCGCAAGCGTGGTGAGGGCAAGCAGAAAACAGAACAGCAAACGGCGCATCGTGAGTCTCAAACCGTGGGCTAAAGACCGCTAGTATAAGCGGCCCCTTACCTGGAGATGTTTCACCATGGCCGACAGCAAGCCGGAAATCGTTATCACCTATTGCACCCAGTGCCAGTGGCTGCTGCGTGCTGCCTGGCTGGCCCAGGAACTGCTCAGCACCTTTGCCGACGACCTGGGCCGGGTAGCGCTGGAGCCGGGCACCGGCGGCATCTTCCGCATCACCTGCAATGGCGTGCAGATCTGGGAGCGCAAGGCCGACGGTGGTTTCCCCGAGGCCAAGGTATTGAAGCAGCGGGTGCGCGACCAGATCGACCCACAGCGTGACCTTGGCCACAACGACCGCTGATCAAGCCCCCTCGGGCAGTGGCCGCTGCCTGGGCGGTTGCTCGGCAGCCAGGCGGCTGGACAGCACGATGGCGAAGATGATCAGTGCGCCGCCCAGCAGCATGCGCACGGTGGGGGTTTCGGCGAACACCGCCCACGCCACGGCAATCCCGTAGACCGGCTCCATGCCGAACACCACGGCGGCCGTGCGCGCCTTGATCACTGCCAGGCTGGCGACGAACAGGCTGTGCGCAACGCCGGTGCAGAAGACGCCGAGCAGGGCGATCCACAGCCAGTCCACGGGGGCTACGCCGCCCAGGCCAGGGGCCGCGAACGGCAGCAGGCACAGGCCCACTACCAGGTTCTGCCACAGCGCTGCCTGTACCGCAGGCAAACGGCCGGAGCCGGCCCGGTTGGTGAGTGACAGCAGCGAGAACAGCAGGCCCGAGAGCAGTGCCCAGAGCAGGCCGCCAGTGGCTTCGCTGGCCAGGTCGAATGCCGGCGTGACCAGTACCAGGCCGAGGCTGACCAGCACGACCAATACGGTTTCGTTGCGGCGGATACGCTCGCGGAACAGCAGGCCTTCGAGGATCACGGTGAAGGCCGGGAAACTGGCGAAACCGAGGGTGGCGATGGCCACGCCGCCGACTTTGACGGCGATGAAGAAACTGACCCAGTGGCCGGCCAGCAGCACACCGCCGAGCAGCAGGCGGCGTGCGTCCTGGCCGCTGAGGCGTTGCCAGCCCGGGCCGGCCAGGCTGGCGAACAGAGCCAGGGCGAGCACGGCGAAGGCGGCGCGGCCAAAGACGATGATTGCCGGGCTGGCGCTGGCGGCCAGCTTGCCGAAGACGCCGGTAAGGCCGAAAAACAGCGCGCCAATGTGCAGGGCGCCTAGGGCTGTGCGGTGGTTCATGGTAGTCCTTGCTCAAGATCTCTATTGGCTGTGCCGGCCTCTTCGCAGCACAGGCAAAGTGTAAAACCACAGGCCAACGATTTCTGTCGCAAGACTGCTGTCAATTGTCGCCGGGCTCTCGCCGCAACGCCAAAGGCGTACAACCGAACGCCCGCACCATCGCTGCCGAAAACGCACTCTGTGAGCTATACCCCACCTGCGCTGCAATCTCACCCATGGGTAACGAAGTCTGCACCACCAGCCGCCGTGCCTTGAGCAAGCGTCGCTGGCGAATGTAGTCCATCGGTGTCATCCCGCACTCGGCGGTAAAGCGCGCATGCAGCCGGGCACTGGACAGCCCGGCAATGCGCGCCAGGTCGGCGACCTGCAACGGGTAGGCAGCCTGTTGCTCGATATGGGTATCGAACGCGGCATAAGGTAAGCGCTGGCTGGCCCGAACGTTGGCAGCCGCCGTTGGATTCAGGCTGGCCAGTAACAGCGCTGCGCCTTGCCGGGCGATCAACGGGTCGTCCATGGGGCTGGCCGCCAGCCAGTCCACCAACTGCTGCTGACGGTCGTCCAGGCCCAGCGCGGCAGGGCGGTCGAGCAGGCGGCGGCTGGCATCGGCATGCTCGCCCAGTTGCTCGTGCAGCCAGCGCTCCCCAGGCACATCCAACACCAGGCAGTGGCTGCCGCCATCGCTGGCGCAGGTGTGATGCGCGCCCGCCGGTACCACGATCAGCCC
Organism: Pseudomonas sp. NBRC 111140; assembly: GCF_001320885.1. Classification (NCBI taxonomy): domain Bacteria; kingdom Pseudomonadati; phylum Pseudomonadota; class Gammaproteobacteria; order Pseudomonadales; family Pseudomonadaceae; genus Pseudomonas; species Pseudomonas sp. NBRC 111140. The sequence goes on along the minus strand of NZ_BCBQ01000012.1, from coordinate 43,752 downwards.
CTGCCGGTCGATCCCGGCGCCTTGCCCCTGGACCTCGAACTCCAGGCGGCCGCGCAGGCCGAACACCAGTTGCGGGTGTTCGTGGCTGTGGGCGATCAGGCTGTCGCGGTAATGGCGCAGCGAGAGGATCGGGCCGGCGGTCATGGGGGCTTCCTCGCAGGGCAGGCGCTCATTGTGCCTCAAACCCCGCACGCCATCACTCGTCACCGTTTTGCCATGGCGCTGTCATGCCTGCCTGCCAGTCTCCAGCAAACTGCGCCGGAGCCTGCCCATGACCCATGCCGAACTGTCTCGTCCCTCGCGCAAGCAACGCGTGCGTACCCTGTGGATCTCCGACGTGCACCTGGGCACCCGCGACTGCCAGGCCGGACACCTGTCGCGGTTCCTCAAGGGCTACCAGGCCGACCGCGTCTATCTGGTGGGCGATATCATCGATGGCTGGAAGCTGCGTGGTGGGATCTACTGGCCGCAGGCCCACACCAACGTGATCCGCCGGCTGCTGACCATGAGCAAGCGCGGCACCGAGGTGATCTACGTCACGGGCAACCATGACGAGTTCCTGCGCCGCTATTCAAAGCTGATTCTGGGCAACATTCAGCTGGTGGACGAGGCCGAACACTTGACCGCCGATGGCCGTCGACTGCTGGTGATCCATGGCGACCAGTTCGACGTGATTACCCGTTACCACCGCTGGTTGGCGTTTCTGGGCGACCGTGCCTACGAGTTCACCCTGGTGCTCAACCGTTGGCTCAACCACTGGCGGGCGCGGTACGGCTATGGGTACTGGTCGCTGTCGGCGTACCTCAAGCACAAGGTGAAAGGTGCGGTGAATTTCATCAGCGACTTCGAGGATGCCATTGCCCACGAGTGCACACGGCGCGGTTTTCATGGGGTGGTGTGTGGGCACATCCACCATGCCGAGATCCGCAAGGTGGGGGAGGTGGACTACCTCAATTGCGGGGATTGGGTGGAGTCATGCACGGCGCTGATCGAACATTGGGATGGCAGTATCGAACTGTACCGGCTGGCTGAGGCTCAGGCGCGCGAGGCGCAGGCGGCTGCGGTGGTGCGCGAGCCGGTGTAGGGCGTGAGGGCCATGGGGCTGCTTTGCAGCCCTTTCGCGGCACAAGGCCGCGCCTACAGCCGGATCTTGCCCAGCAGGATATCCCGGAACATCACGAAATCACCGGCCAGGCTGTACAGCGGATAGGTAAAGGTCGCTGGCCGGTTCTTTTCGAAAAAAAAGTGCCCGACCCAGGCAAAGCCATAGCCGAACACCGGCACGGCCAGCAGCAGCAACCATTTGCCACTGCCAATGGTGTAGGCCAGCAGCGCGATCACCAGGCTGGTGCCGACGAAGTGCAGGCGGCGGCAGGTGGGGTTGCTGTGCTCCCCCAGGTAGTAAGGATAGAACTCGGCAAAACTGCGAAACTGCGCTTTGCTGTTCATGGCGGTGCTCCGGGATTAATACTTCTGGACAAGATGCACGGCGTGGAGCCTGATTCGAGTCTAGAGTGACTGACGGGGCCTACCAGTGACAATAGGCGCCAAATGAGTATCCTTGGGGTTCACCGCAGGAGCGGTCGGTAAAAGAAGCCTGTCATGAGCGAAAGAACCACGTCAGCCAGTTGGGCATCAGGGATTGTGAAGGCACTTGAACTGGAGGGGCTGGATTGCCGGGCCATGTTCAAGCAGCTAGGGCTGGACTTTGCCGCACTCGACGACCCGGATGCACGTTTTCCGCAAGACTCCATGACCCGGCTATGGCAGCTGGCAGTGGAACTGTCAGGCAACGAGGCCATCGGTCTGAACATGGCGCGGGTGGTGCGCCCGGCGTCGTTCCATGTGGTGGGCTATGCGTTGATGTCCAGCCGCACCTTGGCCGAGGGCTTCGAACGCCTGGTGCGCTACCAGCGCATCATCGCCGAAAGCTCCGACCTCAGTTTTGTCCTTGGCGCCGAGGGCTACTCGCTGATCCTGACCGTCCACGGTGACCACCTGCCGCCGACCCGGCACAGTGCCGAAGCGTCGCTGGCCTGCGCATTGGCGCTGTGCAAATGGCTCAGTGGCCGGCCGGTGCAGCCGCGGCGGGTATTGGTGCAAGGGCCGCAGCCAAAGAACGTCGAGCCGTACAAGGTGGCGTTCCATTCGCCGCTGGTTTTCGGCGCGCCACACGATGCCCTGGTGTTCGAGCGGGCCGACATGGAAGCCCCGCTGCCTACCGCCAACGAGGCCATGGCGGTGCTGCACGACCGGTTTGCCGGGGAGTACCTGGCACGTTTCTCCGAAAGCCGGGTAACCCACCGGGTGCGCCAGGTGTTGTGCCGCATTCTGCCGCAGGGTGAACCGAAGCGTGAAACCCTGGCCCAGGCCCTGCACCTGTCGCAGCGGACCTTGCAGCGGCGGCTGCAGGAGGAGGGCACCAGCTTCCAGACCCTGCTTGACGATACCCGCCGCGAGCTGGCCGAACAGTACCTGGCGCAGCCGGGCATGACTTTGCTTGAGGCCGCCTACCTGCTCGGCTTCGCCGACCCCAGCAACTTCTATCGGGCGTTCCGCCGCTGGTTCGACGCCACACCCAGCGAGTACCGCGCCCGCCTGGGCACCGAAGCCGAAGTGGTCAATGACGCCAGAACGCCGGCATGCACAACACTAGCACCGTGATGATTTCCAGGCGGCCAAGCAGCATGCCGGCCGCCAAGATCCACTTGGCCGCGTCAGGCAGCGTGGCGTAGTTACCTGAAGGGCCGATCACTTCACCCAGGCCCGGCCCCACACCCGAAACCGTGCCAGCGGCGCCGGTCAGTGCAGTCATCCAGTCCACGCCCAGCAACGACAGCAGCAAGGCCATGACGCAGATGGTGATGGCGAAGAAGAACGAGAACGTCAGGATCGAACGCACGATGTCTTCGTCGAGGCGATGGCCGTTGTATTTCTGCTTGATCACCGCACGCGGGTGAATCAGCTGGTTGAGGCTGGCCTTGAGCAGGATATAGGCCACCTGGAAGCGGAAAATCTTGATGCCGCCCGCGGTCGAGCCGGAGCAGCCGCCAACGAAGCCCAGGTAGAAGAACAGCATCAGCGAAAAATTGCCCCACAGGCTGTAGTCACCCAGGGCGAAACCGGTGGTGGTGACCACCGAGGTCACGTTCAGTGCCACGTGGCGCAGGGCGTCGAGCCAGTGCAGGTTGGTGCTGTACCAGTACCAGGTGCCCAACACCAGCCAGGTGACCACCAACATGCCCAGCAACCCTTGCACCTGCTGGTCGCGGATCAGCGCCTTGCGGTTGCCGCGCAGGGTGGCCACGTAAAGGGTGAACGGCAGGCTGCCCATGATCATCACCACCACCGCAACCCAGTGCACGGCGGGGATATCCCATTTCGCCAAGGATTGGTCGGAGGTGGAGAAACCGCCGGTGGAGATCGCCGACATGGCATGGTTGATCGCATCGAACGGGCTCATGCCCGCCCACCAGAAAGCCAGCGAACCCAGGATGGAGAAACCGACGTAAACCCCCACGATCGATTTGGCGACCATGTGCGAGCGCGGCATGACCTTTTCCGAGCGGTCGGACGATTCGGTCTGGAACAGGCGCATGCCACCGATACGCAGCAGTGGCAGGATTGCCACCGCCATGGCGATGAAGCCGATACCGCCGAGCCAGTGCAGCATCGAGCGCCACATCAGGATACCCGGTGACATGCTATCGAGCCCGCTGAGCACGGTGGCGCCTGTGGCGGTAATGCCTGACATGCTTTCGAAGAAGGCGTCGGTGTAACTGATGTGCTGAGTCAGCAGGAACGGCAGCGCGGCGAACACGCACACCACCAGCCAACTGCTGACCGTCAGCAGGTACATGTCGCGCGGGCGCAGGTGTACATGCTCCGGGCGCCCCGGTATTACCAGGGCAAGGCCTGCGATGAAGGTGATCAGGCTCGACCAGAGGAACGACGGCATGTCACCGGTACGCTCGAAGATCACCAGGGTAGCCATGGGCACGGCCATGCCCACGGCCAGGGTAATCAGGAAGATGCCGATGATGAAACCAATGATCCTTAAGGTCGGCAACGCCATGTGATCTGCTCTGACTCGAAACGGAAGGGCGCCATTCTACCTATGGGTCTGGTGATGTAAACGCTAGAATGGCCGCACATTCAACTGCCAGGAGGGTAGCCGATGGAGGCTCTCGACGCATTGCTCAACCGTGTTTCCGTGCCACGCCTGACCGACCCGGCGCCCAATGCCGCTCAACGCGAGGCGCTGTTCCAGGCCGCCCTGCGTGCCCCGGACCATGGCCAGCTGCGGCCATGGCGTTTCCTTACCATCGAAGGCCAGGGCCGCGAGAAACTCGGCGAGCTGTTCGCCGAAGCCGTGCAGCACAAAGGTGATGCCAGCCAGGCGGCACTGGACAAGGCTCGTGCCATGCCCCTGCGGGCACCGTTGCTGATCGTGGTCATCGCCAAGTTGCAGGACCACTTCAAGGTGCCCAAGTCCGAGCAGCGCCTGGCTGCGGGCTGTGCGGCGCACGGCATTCTGATCGCCGCGCATGCGCAAGGCGTCGGGGCGGTGTGGCGCACCGGGGACATGGCTTTTGATGCTCATGTGCACAAGGGGCTGGGGTTGGCCGAGAATGAAGAGTTGATCGGTTACCTGTATGTCGGTACGCCGTTGACCGAGCCACGCACTGCGTCGGTGCTGGAAACTGCTGATTTTGTCAGTGCCTGGGGCGAATAAACCGCCTTCAGGCAGATTGATTTATTGAGGCTTCCGGCCTCTTCGCGGGTTTACCCGCGAAGAGGTCAGTGGCCTTTACATCACATCAACTGCCAGCCGCATCAGCCAGGGGCAACTCCAGCCGAGCTACAAATCCTTCCTGTGGGTGATTGTCCAGCACCAGGCTCCCGCCATGGCGCTCCGCCGCCTTGCGCGCAATCGCCAGCCCCAGCCCATGCCCCGGCGCGTCCTGCCCCGGTGCGCGGAAGAACGGTTCGCCCAGTTGTGCCAGGTGCTCCGCTGCCGCCCCGGGGCCATGGTCACGCACGCTGATCACAATACGGTCCTGTTCACGCACGGCGCTGACTTCGACCGGCTGCCCTACCGGGTTGAAGCGCAGGGCATTGCGCAGCAGGTTGTCCACGGCCCGCTCGATCAGCGTTGGCCAACCCTGCAAGGTCAACCCCGGTTGCGCCTCCAGGCGCACATCCTGGTCCGGCGCACTGAGCAGGGCGTCCTTGCGCACGCTGCCGAGCAGGGCGTTGAGGTCGACCGGTTCGGCATGAGCCTGTTCGGCATCCACTCGGGCCAGGGCGAGAATTTCGCTGATCAGGTCTTCCAGGCGGTCGCATTCGCGGGTCAGGCGCGGCCACAGGGTCTCCCGCTGCTCGGGCCCTGCGCGCTCGGCCAAGGCCAGGGCGATGCGCAGCCTGGCCAGGGGCGAGCGTAGCTCGTGAGACACGTCGCGCAGCAGCTGGCGCTGGCTGCCGATGGTGCTTTGCAGGCGCGCCCCCATCTTGTTGAAGTCCTTGGCCAGCACGCCGAACTCGTCACGCCGCGCAGCCAGACGCGCCAGGCTGTTCTGCTGGTAGGTGGTCTGGCCCAGGTCGTGTACAGCGCTGCGCAGGCGGCTTAACGGGCGGGTGATGGACAGGGTTACGAGCAGGCTGAACAGGGTCAGCACGACCAGGGCAATGCCCAGTGCACTGAGCGGCCACATCAGGCTCTCGCGGTGCCAGGCATCCAGCGCCGGGTGAGGGATGCGGTAGATCAGCAAGTAGGTATCGCCGGTCTCGGGGCTGGTGTATTCCTCGGTCAGCCGACGCCATGGCAGGCGTCGCTGGTCATTGTGCTGACGCGCCTCGAAGGCGGCCGCACGGCGCGGGAAGGTCCCGGGCACCACGGCCTCGCCACTGTCGTCGAGCACCTGCACGTCGATCTTGTAGCGATCTTTGCGCCTTTCCAGGAAGTGCTGAGCCGAATCCAGGCCTTCCTGCTCGTAATGCTTGGCCCACTTGCTGGCCAGGGTATTCAGGCCCGGATGGCGGCTAAGGATCCAGGCGTCCTGGTTGAGCATGTGGCCCAGCAGGATCGACAGCCCGGCGACCAGGGTGATGGCGAGCCAGAAGCTGGCCAGGATGCGCCAGAACAGTGAACGCAAGTGCACCTCCTAAACGGGAAAAGCCCGGCCCGCAGTGACGCGGGCCGGGCATGGGGTGGACAGCTTACTGGGCCTTGGTGCCTTTTTCAGCTTTCCAGGCCTGGAACTCCTGCCACTCGGCTTTCTTGGCGGCGCGTTCCTTTTGCAGTTCGTCGAACTTCTTCTGCTGGTCAGGCTTGAGCTGGTTGCGTACCGCGCTGTCGGTCTTGTCGCGGTTGGCCTGCAGTTCGTCCTTCATGGCTTTCTGGTCGGCGGCCGGCAGTTTGGCCAGGTAGCGCTCCGTGATGTCGCGGCGCTGTTGCATCTGCTCGCCCATCAGCTTGCCGATCTGCTGGCGCTGGTCGCGGCTCAGGTCCAGTTGGTGGAAAGGCGCATCACCGCGATGATGCGGGCCGTCGTGGCGCGGGCCGCCGTCAGGCATGGCCATGGCCACGGTCGGCAGAGCGGCGGCGAACATCAGGGCGATAAGGGTCTTGCGCATGGTGTCTCTCCTTTCATAGGCCGGTGGTTACCGGATGAGCACAGTCTAGGGAGATCACCGTCAAGCGCAGTCAGGGGATGGTAAAGGCTCGGTAAAGATGCTCAGAGGCAGTAGTAATAACCACGGCTACGCAATGCCACGATGCGTGGCCGGCCATCGGCATGCGGGCCGATCTTCTTGCGCAAGTTGCTGACATGCATGTCCAGGCTGCGATCATACAGGGTCAATTTGCGGCCCAGGCCGATCTGCGCGAGTTCCTGTTTGTCCAGTGGCTCGCCGGGCTGGCGCAGCAGGGCTTCGAGGATGCGGCTTTCGGACAGGGTCAGGGTCATTTCGCGGCCATCGATACTGGCCACGCCACGTGCAGGGCTGTACACCAGGTCACCCAGCTCCACTTGACTGGTGGTGGCGGTGGGGTGGCTGCGGCGAAGTACCGCGCGCAGGCGAGCGGTGAGCTCACGCGGGTCGCAAGGTTTGGCCAGGTAGTCGTCGGCGCCCAGTTCCAGGCCGAGGATGCGGTCCAGCGGCTCGCCACGGGCTGACAGCATCAGCACCGGCAGCTCGGCATGCTCGCTTCGCAGCTGTTTGAGCAGCTCCAGGCCGCTGCCGTCGGGCAACATCACATCCAGCACCACGGCAGCAGGGGCATGCTCGGCCAGGGCCCGGCGTGCGCTCTGGCCATCGTGGCAGGCACGCACCGTGAACCCTTCCTGGGTCAGCCAGCTGCCGAGCAGCTCGCACAGTTCCTGGTCATCATCAATCAGTAACAGCTCGCTCATGACTCACTCAATTCAACCATTGACGGCGGCTATTCGGCCCGCCAGTGGCAAAGATACCGCAGACTGATGGCAACCGTATAACTGCCAATACCGCATCAGCTTCTTCGCGGGCTTGAGCGCAAAAAAGCTGTGCGGCTTCAGATCAGGGCAGTACTTGCTTGAACGGCTTGACCACTACCTTGTCGTAGACGCCTGCGGCAATGTACGGATCGGCATCGGCCCAGGCCTGCGCCGCCGCCAGCGATTCGAATTCGGCAACGATCAGGCTACCGCTGAACCCTGCTTCGCCCGGGTCGTTGCTGTCGATGGCCGGGTGTGGGCCGGCCAGCACTACGCGGCCTTCGGCCTTGAGCTGCTGCAGGCGTTCGATGTGCGCCGGGCGGGCAGCCAGGCGCTTTTCCAGGGAGTTTGCGACGTCGCTGGCGATAATGGCGTAGAGCATGTCAATCCTTGGGTTTGGAGGTAGAAGGGTCGTCGTGCAGGTGGCGCGACAGGTACACGCCTTGCGCCACCAGGAAGATCACGGTCATGCCCAGGCTGCCGAACACCTTGAAGTCCACCCAGAAGTCCTGGAAGGTGAAGGCGACGAACAGGTTGGCCGCGCCGCAGAACAGGAAGAAAGCGATCCACGCCAGGTTCAAGCGCGACCAGATGGCATCCGGCAGGGTCAGGGCATGGCCCATGATGCGCTTGATCAGCACCCGGTCGCCGATGAAGTGGCTGCCGGCAAAGCCCAGGGCGAACAACCAGTTCACCACGGGTGCTTTCCACTTGAGGAAGGTTTCGCTGTGGAAGGTCAGGGTCAGGCCGCCAAACACCAGGCAGGCGATCAGGGTCAGCCACTGGCCCTTTTCCAGCTTGCGCTGGCGCAGGAACAGCGCACCGTACACCACCAGCGAGCTGATGATCAGCATGGCCGTGGCGCTGTAGATACCGCCGAATTCGAAGCTGTGGCCGGCGACCTCCATGGGGCGCGGGTCGAGCTTGTAGACGATGAAGAACAGCAGCAGCGGGATGAAATCGATGAATTGTTTCACAATGGCAGCCAGAATCGGGATGTGACGGCATAATAACAAACATCGAATCCAGCGAAAGCGCTCCCCCATGAATGTTGATCTGCACTGTCACAGCACGGCCTCCGACGGCGCCCTGTCGCCTACGGTACTGGTTGCCCGGGCCCATGAGCACGGGGTGCAAACGCTGGCACTGACTGACCATGACACCATCGAAGGCCTGCCCGAAGCGCGCCAGGCCTGCGTTGACCTGGGTATGCGCTGGGTCAGCGGGGTAGAGTTGTCCTGCACCTGGGGTGGTGCGACCATCCATGTGCTGGGCTATGACTTCCCGCTCGACGCACCGCCGTTGCTGGCTGCGATCGAGGCATTGCACCGCGGCCGCTGGTTGCGCGCCGAAGAAATAGACAAACGGCTGGCGGGCAAAGGCATGCCCGGCACCCTTGAAGGTGCGCGCGCCGTTCAGCAAGAACTGGGTGACAGCGGCAACGCACCGGCGCGCCCGCATTTTGCCGAGCACCTGGTGCGTGCCGGGCACGTCAAGGACCGGGGCGAAGCGTTTCGCAAGTGGCTGGGCGCCGGTAAGCTGGGCGACGTCAAGCAGCACTGGCCGTCCCTTGACGAAACCGTTGCCACGCTAAGGCAGTCCAACGCTTGGGTAAGCCTGGCGCATCCCATGCATTACGATCTGACCCGCAGCAAGCGCAGACGGCTGATTGCCGACTATATTCAGGCAGGAGGGCAGGCGCTTGAGGTGGTCAATGGGATGATGCCTGCCGAGCAAGTGGGCACCATGTCCATCCTTACCCGTGAGTTCGGCCTGCTGGCAAGCGCTGGCAGTGACTTCCACGGCCCCGGCACCTGGGGCGAGATTGGTGCCTATCGGCCTTTGCCCGAGGACCTGCCACCTTTGTGGCGTCGATTCAGCCATGAACAGCCTTTGGCGCTATGAACAGGACGACTACGTGAGCCAATTTTTCCAGATTCATCCGGAGAACCCACAGGCGCGCTTGATAAAACAGGCCGTCGAGATCATCCGCAAGGGGGGGGTGGTGGTGTATCCGACGGATTCGGCCTATGCCCTGGGTTGCCAGATGGGCGACAAGAACGCCATCGAGCGGGTGCGGCGCCTGCGCGGGCTGGACAAGACGCACAACTTCACCCTGATGTGCTGCGACATGTCGCAACTGGGCTTGTACGCCAAGGTCGATACCGGCACTTTTCGCCTGCTCAAGGCGCATGTACCGGGGCCTTACACGTTCATTCTCAACGGCACGCGTGAAGTGCCGCGCCTGCTGTTGCACGACAAGCGCCGCACCATCGGGCTGCGTGTACCGAACCACGTCATTACCCTGGCCTTGCTGGCCGAGTTGGGCGAGCCACTGATGAGCGTGAGCCTGATCCTGCCGGGCGACAGCGAGCCGATGACCGACCCCTACGAGATCCGTGAGCGGCTGGAGCACCATGTCGACCTGGTGATCGACGGCGGCTTCGGCGATCTCAAGGCGTCGACCATCATCGACCTGTCCGGCGACGAACCGGAACTGATCCGCGAAGGTTGCGGCGACCCCACGCCGTTCCTGGTCAACGCGTGAGCCAGGTGGAAGCGCCCGAGGCACCGGCCGAACAGGCCGAGTTGCCTCGGCAACTGCAACTGGCTTTGGTCTACGGCGAAGCCCTGACCGAACTGCCGCTGGACCTGTACATCCCACCAGACGCCCTGGAAGTCATCCTCGAAGCCTTCGAAGGCCCGCTGGACCTGTTGCTGTACCTGATCCGCAAGCAGAACATCGACATCCTCGACATCCCCGTGGCCGAGATTACCCGGCAGTACATGGGCTACGTGGAATTGATGAAAAGCGTGCGCCTGGAACTGGCCGCCGAGTACCTGGTGATGGCCGCCATGCTCGCCGAGATCAAGTCGCGCATGCTGCTGCCGCGCTCTGCCGACGTCGAGGAGGAAGAGGGCGACCCGCGTGCCGAACTGATTCGCCGCCTGCAGGAGTACGAGCGTTTCAAGGCCGCGGCCGAGGGCATCGATGAACTGCCACGGGTGGGGCGCGATGTCGTGGTGCCGCGCCTGGAAGCACCGCAGGCCAAGGTGCGCAAGCTGTTGCCGCAGGTCAGCCTGGAAGAGTTGCTGATGTCCATGGCCGAGGTGATGCGACGCAACGACCTGTTTGAAAGCCATCAGATCAGTCGTGAGACGCTGTCCACCCGCGAGCGCATGAGCCAGGTACTGGAGCGCCTCAAGGGCGGTGCGTTCGTGCCATTCGTCGAGCTGTTCGCCGCCGAAGAGGGCAAGCTGGGGGTGGTGGTCACCTTCATGGCGGTGCTCGAACTGGTGAAGGAATCGCTGATCGAACTGGTGCAGAATGAACCCTTCGCCGCCATCCATGTGCGGCTTCGCCCGGCGCTTGTTGAAGAACCTGATGAATTTGAATGACCCCCGCGACCTGGCGTCGCTGATCGAAGCTTTTTTGCTGGCATCGGGCAAGCCGCAATCCCTGGAGCGCCTGTACGAGCTGCTCGATGAGGCCGAGCGTCCCGAGCCGCACGTGTTCAAGCAGGCCCTGGAGGTACTGGGCAAGTCGTGCAGCGGCCGTGCCTTCGAGCTCAAGGAAGTGGCCAGCGGTTACCGCCTGCAGATCCGCGAGGACTATGCGCCCTGGGTCGGGCGCCTGTGGGAAGAACGCCCGCAACGCTATTCGCGTGCGTTGCTCGAAACCTTGGCCTTGATCGCCTACCGCCAACCGATCACCCGTGGCGAGATTGAAGACGTGCGGGGTGTTGCAGTGAACAGCAACATCATCAAGACCATGATGGAGCGCGAGTGGATCCGCGTGGTGGGCTATCGGGAAGTACCTGGTCGGCCGGCGATGTTCGCCACCACCAAGGCGTTTCTCGACCATTTCAACCTCAAGAGCCTAGAGGAGCTGCCGGCTTTGGCCGAGTTGCGCGAAATGGAGCCCGAGCCGCTGCTCGACCCGGACGATGCGCCAGTGCCGGCGCACTTGCAGGCGTTGGCGGATGCCAGCCTGGGCGAGGAGGAAGAGGCTGGCGAGCCGAAGGAAGAGACCAGCTTCCGTAGCCTGTTGGTGGAGCTGGATGCCATGGAAGAGGGGCTGAAGACCGATTTTGATGACTTGCGCGAGGATGAGCCTGAGGCTTCCGCGGAAGAAGAGGGCAAGTTGCAGCCCTGACCTGCTGCTGCCTGTGACGGCCTCTTCGCGGGTAAACCCGCTCCCACAGGGATACCACAGGCCTTGAAAGTGATGCAGTACCTGTGGGGGCGGGTTTACCCGCGAAAGGGCCGGCACTGCCAATGCACCACCATTAGGCAGAAACCCCTGCCAAAGCCCATAAAACCCTCTACCCTCCAGTGCGTTATCCCCCTGAACCGCGTATGATGCGCGACCTTTTGGCGCGTTCGTCGCCAAGAACCTGTTTTCATTCCTACACCGGGAGGTGCCCAGATGAGTGAGCAAGACCTGCAAGATACCGAAATCACCCCTCCATCCGGCGAAAAGCTGCAGAAAGTGCTGGCGCGCATTGGCGTGGGCTCGCGCCGTGACGTCGAGGCCTGGATCAGCCAGGGCCGCATCAAGGTCAACGGCGTCGAGGCCACCCTCGGCCAGCGCGTCGACCTGCACGATGCCATTGCCGTTGACGGCAAGCTGATCAAGCGCGAGGAAGCCGCCGAGGCCACCCGCCGGGTGATCATGTACAACAAGCCCGATGGCGAAATCTGCACCCGTGACGACCCGGAAGGCCGCCCGACCGTGTTCGACCGCCTGCCACGGCCAAAAGAAGGCCGCTGGATCAACATCGGCCGCCTCGACATCAACACCACCGGGTTGCTGCTGTTCACCACCGACGGTGAGCTGGCCAACCGCCTGATGCACCCGTCCTACGAGATGGACCGTGAGTACGCGGTGCGTGTGCGTGGTGAAGTCGACGACGAGATGATCGAACGCCTGAAAGCCGGGGTGATGCTGGAAGACGGCCCGGCGAAGTTCACCGACATCCAGAAGGCACCGGGTGGCGAAGGCTTCAACCACTGGTACCACTGCGTGGTGATGGAAGGCCGTAACCGTGAAGTGCGTCGCCTGTGGGAATCCCAGGGCATGGTGGTCAGCCGCCTGAAGCGTGTGCGTTTCGGTCCGGTGTTCCTCAACTCCGACCTGCCGATGGGCCGCTGGCGTGAAATGACCCAGGGTGAAATCGACATCCTCGCCGCCGAAGTGGGCCTGCAGCCAGTCGCGCTGCCTGCCATGAAGCTCAAGGCCAAGGACAAGATGGAGCGCCTGCAGCGCAAGTCGACCCGCCCGCTGGGCCGTGGTGAGCGCGTGCGCAACCTGCGCCCGGCTCACGAAGGTGCAGCCACCGGCGAGCGCCCGGCGCGCCAACCGCGTGAAGAGGCCCCGCGTAAGAACACCCGTGGCAGCACGGTGGCCGAGCGTCCGAGCGAAATGCGCAAGCGTCCGGGCAAGCCGGAGGGTGACAAGCCGGCAGGCCGTGGCCGCGGCAAGCCGCGTGGCTGACAAGCCGGTGTGGTAACCAAGAAACCAGCCTTCGGGCTGGTTTTTTTATGTCTGTGGAAACCTGAGGCTGCGCAGCAGCCCCAAGATATTGAACAAAAAGAATTTTTCTGACGACTGGCAAGTTCTTGAACCGGCTTGTAAAGAAATTTTTACGAATGCAGCCGTTTTCAGTCTGCATTTCAGATCGCATCCGATCCTGTAAACAAACCTTGCCGGCGCCCGCAGGCCAAAGCAGCCGTAGCGGCACTGCTCGCCCTTGCCCAAACCCCCGTCCCCACGGTGTTATAGCCGCCATTGCCGTGTGCAAGAGCCCATCCACAGAGCCGGGCTGACAAAACAACAAATGGAGGCGCCATGTACGCCGATCACTCCGCCTTTCAAGGCCCACACCACAGGATCGCTGCGTTTTTTCCGGATGGAAGGACGCAACGCGTTGACGCCTGCGCGCTTGCAGGGGTATACAGTGCGCCGCGTTTTACCTGTGACCCTTTTGCGTACCGCGCACTCTTGATCACGCCTGGTTGACCCGCCCCGGCGGCACCTGAGGTCAAGAAACCCAAGGTAACCACCTTGCCCATTCCGCTGCGCCACGAGCGCGGTGGGTCCGATTCCGTCACAGATAAAAACAATGCAGGTGACTTCGTTCATGAGTGGACAAAACATGCATTCAGGCGAGCTAAAGCGGGGCCTGAAGAACCGCCATATCCAATTGATCGCCCTGGGTGGTGCGATTGGTACTGGCCTGTTCCTCGGCTCGGCAGGCGTGATGAAATCCGCCGGCCCGTCAATGATTCTTGGCTACGCCATTTGCGGTTTCATCGCCTTCATGATCATGCGCCAGCTTGGCGAAATGATCGTCGAAGAGCCGGTGGCCGGCTCGTTCAGCCATTTCGCCCATACCTACTGGGGTGGTTTCGCCGGCTTCCTGTCGGGCTGGAACTGCTGGGTGCTGTACATCCTGGTGGGCATGTCGGAGCTTTCGGCGGTCGGCAAGTATGTTCACTACTGGTGGCCGGAAATCCCTACCTGGGTCACGGCGGCGGCGTTCTTCGTGCTGATCAACGCCATCAACCTGATGAACGTGAAGTTCTTCGGTGAAGCTGAATTCTGGTTTGCCATCATCAAGGTGGTCGCCATCGTCAGCATGATCGGCCTGGGTGCCTACCTGCTCACCAGCGGCAGCGGCGGCCCGGACGCCACTGTCGCCAACCTGTGGTCCCATGGCGGCTTCTTCCCGAACGGTGTCAGCGGGCTGGTGATGGCCCTGGCGTTCATCATGTTCTCCTTTGGTGGCCTGGAAATGCTCGGCTTTACCGCCGCCGAGGCCGACAAGCCGAAGTCCGTGATCCCCAAAGCGATCAACCAGGTCATCTACCGCATCCTGATCTTCTATGTGGGTGCCTTGGTGGTGCTGCTGTCGCTGACCCCGTGGGACAACCTGGTCGCCAGCATCGATGCCTCGGGTGGCAGCTACGGCAGCAGCCCGTTCGTGCAGGTGTTCTCGCTGCTGGGCAGTGACGTGGCCGCCCACCTGTTGAACTTCGTGGTACTGACCGCTGCGCTGTCGGTGTACAACAGCGGCACCTACTGCAATGCCCGCATGCTGTTGGGCATGGCCGAGCAGGGCGATGCCCCGGCGTCGCTGGCCAAAGTCGACAAGCGTGGCGTGCCAGTGCGTTCGATCCTGGTGTCGGCTGCCTTTACCTTCGTCGCCGTGCTGCTCAACTACCTGATGCCTCAGAACGCCTTGGAGCTGCTGATGTCGCTGGTAGTGGCGACCCTGGTGATCAACTGGGCGATGATCAGCTATTCGCACCTGAAGTTCCGTCAGCACCTCGACCGTACCGGCCAGAAGCCGCTGTTCAAGGCGCTGTGGTACCCCTACGGCAACTACCTGGTGCTGGCCTTCGTGGTGCTGATCCTTGGCATCATGCTGATGATCCCGGGTATTCAGGTGTCGGTGTATGCCATTCCGTTCTGGCTGTTCGGGATGTTTGTGATCTACATGGTCAAGCCGCGCCGCAAGCTCAATGCCGGTGGTGCTGCGGGTCACGTGGCCAAGTAACGTAGCTGCGGCAGCATGCAGAAACCCCAAGTCTGGTGACCGGCTTGGGGTTTTTCGTTGCCTGTGCTTCAGATTTGCTCCAGCAACCAGCTCCTGAATGCCCGTAGCGAAGGCAAGGCCTCATTCCTGGGCGGGTAGATCAGGTAATAACTGCGCTGGCTGGCAAACGCCACCCCCGGGCTGTACAGCTCACCTTTGGCCAACTCTTCCTCCACCAGAATGCGCGGCACCAGCCCGATACCAATCCCGGCGCGCACCGCCTGGATCAGGTGCGAGGTCAGTTCGAAACTCGGGCCCAGGCGCATCGACCGGTGCGGCAGGCCATGGTGCGAAAACCACTCGCCCCAGGCGTGTGGGTTGTTGGCCACATTCAACAACACCTCTTCACTGATCCTTGTCGGGCTCCAGTTCTGGCTGGCCGCGCCAGCCTCGGGCGGCAGGATCACCACCAGTTCCTCGGCATGCAGGCGATGGCAGATCAGCCCCGGCAGGTCGTGGCTGGCCACGCCGATGGCAGCGTCGATTTCGCTGGTGTCGAAGTTGATGGCTTCGATGCGTGAATGAATGTGTACCAGCATGCCCGGATGGGCACTGTAGAACGCATGCAGCCTCGGCAATAGCCATTTCGAACCGAAGGTAGGCAGGGTGGCCAGGCGCAAGGTGCCCACCCCCGACTGGTAGGCCAGCGCCTGCAGGGTGGCGCTGCGGATGCGCCCCAGCGCCTCGCTGAGCTCACGCTGGTACAGGCGGCCGACATCGGTCAGCTGTACTTGGCGCCCCTCACGGCGGAACAAGGTCAGGCCCAGCTGCTGCTCCAGCGCCTGCACCTGGCGGCTAACCGCGCTCTGGGTCAGTGACAGTTCGGCAGCGGCGCGGGTGTAGCTTTCATGCCGGGCGGCGGCCTCGAAAGCCAGCAGCAACGACATGGATGGGGTCAGGTGGCGGTAATTCATTCATAAAAGTCATTGATAGCGGCAGGATTATCCATTTGCCCCTGAAGCGAAACTACAGGAATATTGGCCTATACGTCATCCCTGCATGCATCAACCCATGCCGGAGCGACAGGAATCCCGTGAATAAGCCAATATCAAGAGGCCATCCTTCGATGATCGCCCAGCTGTCGACCGTTGCACCGAGCGCCAATTACCCCGAATTCCTCGAAGCCCTGCGCAACAGCGGCTTCCGTGGCCAGATCAGTGCTGACTACGCTACCCGCACCGTGCTGGCCACCGACAACTCGATCTACCAGCGCTTGCCGCAAGCGGCGGTGTTTCCGCTGGATGCCGACGATGTGGCGCGGGTCGCCACGCTGATGGGCGAGCCGCGCTTCCAGCAGGTCAAGCTGACCCCGCGCGGCGGTGGCACTGGCACCAACGGGCAGTCGCTGACCGACGGTATCGTCGTCGACTTGTCGCGGCACATGAACAAGATCCTCGAAATCAACGTCGAGGAGCGTTGGGTACGGGTGCAGGCCGGTACGGTCAAGGACCAGCTCAATGCTGCGCTCAAGCCGCACGGGCTGTTCTTCGCCCCTGAGCTGTCCACCTCCAACCGCGCCACGGTTGGCGGCATGATCAACACCGACGCCAGTGGCCAGGGCAGTTGCACCTACGGCAAAACCCGCGATCACGTACTGGAGCTGCACAGCGTGCTGCTCGGTGGTGAGCGCCTGCACAGCCTGCCGATCGACGATGCCGCGCTGGAGCAAGCCTGTGCCGCGCCCGGCCGGGTCGGCGAGGTGTACCGCATGGCCCGGGACATTCAGCAAACCCAGGGCGAATTGATCGAAACCACCTTCCCCAAGCTCAACCGTTGCCTGACCGGCTACGACCTCGCGCACCTGCGCGACGAGCAGGGGCGCTTCAACCTCAACAGCGTGTTGTGTGGCGCCGAGGGCTCGCTGGGCTACGTGGTCGAAGCCAAGCTCAACGTATTGCCGATCCCCAGGTACGCGGTGCTGGTCAACGTACGCTACACCAGCTTCATGGACGCGCTGCGCGACGCTAATGCGCTGATGGCGCACAAGCCGCTGTCGATCGAGACGGTTGATTCCAAGGTGCTGATGCTGGCGATGAAAGACATCGTCTGGCACAGCGTTGCCGAGTACTTCCCGGCCGACCCCGAGCGCCCGACCCTGGGTATCAACCTGGTGGAGTTCTGTGGCGACGAGCCGGCTGAGGTCAACGCCAAGGTGCAGGCGTTCATCCAGCACCTGCAAAGCGATACCAGCGTCGAGCGCCTGGGCCACACCCTTGCCGAGGGGGCGGAGGCAGTCACTCGCGTGTACACCATGCGTAAACGTTCGGTAGGGCTGCTGGGCAACGTCGAAGGCGAGGTACGCCCGCAGCCGTTCGTTGAAGACACCGCCGTACCGCCGGAGCAGTTGGCCGACTACATCGCCGATTTCCGCGCGCTGCTCGATGGCTACGGCCTGGCCTACGGCATGTTCGGCCATGTCGATGCCGGCGTGCTGCACGTGCGCCCGGCACTGGACATGAAAGACCCGGCGCAGGCCGCATTGGTCAAGCCGATTTCCGACGCCGTTGCCGCTCTGACCAAAAGCTACGGCGGCCTGCTGTGGGGCGAGCACGGCAAGGGCCTGCGCTCGGAATACGTGCCGGAGTACTTCGGCGAGCTGTACCCGGCGCTGCAGCGTCTGAAGGGTGCGTTCGACCCGCACAACCAGCTCAATCCCGGCAAGATCTGCACCCCACTGGGCAGCTCAGAGGGCCTGACTCCGGTCGATGGCGTGACCCTGCGCGGCGACCTCGACCGTACCATCGACGAGCGCGTGTGGCAGGACTTCCCCAGTGCAGTGCACTGCAACGGCAACGGCGCCTGCTACAACTACGACCCCAACGACGCCATGTGCCCATCCTGGAAAGCTACCCGCGAACGCCAGCATTCGCCCAAGGGCCGCGCCTCGCTGATGCGCGAGTGGCTGCGCCTGCAGGGCGAGGCGAACATCGACGTGCTGGCGGCGGCGCGTAGCAAGGTGTCGTGGCTCAAGGGCCTGCCGGCGCGCCTGCGCAATAACCGCGCACGCAGCCAGGGCCAGGAAGACTTTTCCCATGAGGTATACGACGCCATGGCCGGCTGCCTGGCGTGCAAGTCGTGCGCCGGGCAGTGCCCGATCAAGGTTAACGTGCCGGACTTCCGCTCGCGCTTCCTCGAGCTGTATCACGGTCGCTACCAGCGCCCGCTGCGTGACTACCTGATTGGCTCGCTGGAGTTCACCATCCCGTACCTGGCCCATGCGCCGGGGCTGTACAACGCCGTGATGGGCTCGAAGTGGGTGAGCAAGCTGCTGGCCGACAAGGTGGGGATGGTCGACAGCCCGCTGATCAGCCGCTTCAACTTCCAGGCCACCCTGACCCGCTGCCGCGTTGGCGTGGCCACGGTGCCGACACTGCGCGAGCTGACCCCGGCCCAGCGCGAGCGCAGCATCGTGCTGGTGCAGGATGCCTTCACTCGCTACTTTGAAACGCCGCTGCTGTCGGCCTTCATCGACCTGGCCCATCGCCTGGGCCACCGGGTGTTCCTGGCGCCTTACAGCGCCAACGGCAAACCGCTGCACGTGCAGGGCTTCCTGGGTGCGTTTGCCAAGGCGGCGATCCGCAACGCCACCCAGCTCAAGGCCCTGGCCGAATGCGGGGTGCCGCTGGTAGGCCTGGACCCGGCGATGACCCTGGTGTATCGCCAGGAGTACCAGAAGGTGCCGGGCCTGGAAGGTTGCCCGCAGGTGCTGTTGCCGCAGGAGTGGCTGATGAATGTGCTGCCTGAGCAGGCGTCGACCGCACCGGGTAACTTCCGCTTGATGGCACACTGCACCGAGAAGACCAACGTGCCGGCCAGTACCAAGCAGTGGGAGCAGGTGTTTGCCCGTTTGGGGCTGAAGCTGGTGACCGAGGCCACGGGGTGCTGCGGCATGTCCGGCACTTATGGGCACGAAGCGCGCAATCAGGAAACCTCGCGGACCATCTTCGAGCAGAGCTGGGCGACCAAGCTGGACAAGGAAGGAGAGCCGCTGGCGACCGGTTATTCGTGCCGTAGTCAGGTCAAGCGCATGACCGAACGCAAGATGCGCCACCCGCTGGAAGTGGTGCTGCAGTACGCCCAGCGTTAACCTTCAGGGCCTCGGGGGCGCAAAGCGCCCCCTGCTTTCAATGATCTCGATGCCGCCGCGCTTGTCTGTACAGATACAAGCTCAACACCAGCCCGCAAGCTGCGGCAGTCGCCGCAAACAGAAACATCGAAGCAAACCCGAACCCCGCCGCCACCGCGCCCACCAGTGGTCCGGTCACCCCCAGCGACAAATCGATGAACAGTGAATACGCCCCAACCGCGGCCCCACGGTTGGCCGCCGACACCTGGTTCACTGCCTCCACGCCCAGCGCCGGGAACACCAGCGAGAAACCAAACCCGCTCAGTGCTGCACCCGCCAAGGCCATTTCGGCACTGGGGGCCAGCCACAGCATCAGCAGCCCGAGTGTTTCCACCGACAGGCAGGCGATTGCCACCCTGAAGCCGCCGATACGGTTTATCAGGTTGCCGAACAGCAGCCGCGCGCTGATGAAGCTGGCGCCGAACAGGCTCAGGGTCAACGCCGCATCGGACCAGCCTCGGCTGGCGTAGTACAGGGTGATGAAGGTGGCGATGGTACCGAAGCCGATCGAGCCCAGGGCCAGGCCCGAACCATGCGGGAACACCTTGCCCAGCACCCGCAGGAATGGCAGGCGTACGCCGCTGACGATGGGGGCGGCCTGCTTGGGCCAGGCCAGCAGCAGGCCGATGATGCACAGCAGGATGATGCTCACACCCATGCTCCACAACCCCAGCCCCTTGACCATCAGCACGCCCAGTGGAGCGCCGATGGCCAGTGCGCCATAGCTGGCGATGCCGTTCCAGGAAATGACCTTGGCTGTGTTGGCGGCGCCTACCCGGCCGATACCCCAGCCGATCGCACCCGACCCCACCAAGCTTTCAGCGCTGCCCAGTACCAGGCGGCCGACCAGCAGGCAAGCCAGGCTCAGCCAGGGCAGGTGGGTGAGGAAGGCGCACGCCAGCATGAACACCCCGCTGAGGCCGCAGCCGGCAAGGCCGTACATCACGGCTTTCTTGCTGCCGTGGTTGTCGATGATGCGGCTGGCGGTAGGGCGGCTGAGCAGGGTGGCCAGGTATTGCACGCTGATCACCAGGCCAGCGACCACGGCGCTGAAGCCCAGGTCGTTATGCACATAGCCAGGTAGCACGGCCAGTGGAATGCCGATGTTCAGGTAGCCGATGAAGGTGAAGAGAACGATGGAAACGACTTGCAGGGTGACCGCAAGGGGGCGCGGTGAGTCGGGCATGGGGGCCTACATGTGTTCAGGACGGTGTGAAAACGTGATGACGGGGGTGGCCCGCAGGTCAGCCGTTTTCACACAGTCGGGGATGCGCGGTTAGTCCTGGTCAGCGCTGGATTGATCGTCACCATCCTGCTCGACGGCAGCTGCCGGTTCGGCGTGAACGGTCACGGTTGGCTCTTCTGGGTTCAGGCTTGGGAAGGGAAGATTCGGGATCTCATGCATCTCGTCGTTCCTCGCAAGTGTGAGTGAAAAGTCTGCGCCAGGCGCGTTTGGAGCTTCGCAAAGCTGGGGCAGGATACACAAGTCTGGATGACAGTTTGGATTTTTTCCCGTTCGTTTGTCGGTTTTGCGGGCGAACAGCGCACATTTCTCTCATGAAAAAAGGGGCCTTTCGGCCCCTTCAGTCAGTGATTACTTACGGCCTTCAGCCGTTTCCGCCACCTTGTCGGTGCGTGCGCACATGATGAAGTCGTTGCGGTGCAGGCCTTTGATCGAGTGGCTCCACCAGGTCACGGTAACTTTGCCCCACTCGGTCAGCAGCCCTGGGTGGTGGCCTTCGGCTTCGGCGATTTCGCCCACGGCATTGGTGAATGCCAGGGCGTGCTTGAAGTTCTTGAACAGGAACACGCGCTCCAGCTCCATATGGCCGTCGCGTACTTCGATATTCCAGTCCGGGATTTCGCGAATCAGCTCTGCCAGCTCTTCGTCGGTGACTTTCGGCGCATCGGCGCGGCAGGCTTCGCAATGGGCTTGGTTCAAGGCATTCATGAGGTGTTTTCCGGTTCGAGTTGTTATCGGCAAGGTCGCTCAGGCAGCGACCTTGGGTGGAAATTTCGGTGCGTGCAGGCCCAGCTTCATGGCTTCGTGGACCATGCCCATGATGTCTTCATGGGCCAGGTCGAACAGGCGCTTCATGTTCGGCAGCACGAAATACAGCGGCTGCAGGATGTCGATGCGGTACGGCGTACGCATGGCCTCGATCGGGTCGAAGGCCTGGTGCTCGGGCTCGCCAGACAGACTGTAGACGGTCTCTTTAGGCGACGAGAGGATGCCGCCGCCATAGATCTTGCGGCCCTGCGGGGTTTCCATCAGGCCAAACTCGATGGTCATCCAGTACAGGCGCGCCAGGTACACGCGTTGTTCCTTGGTCGCAGCCAGGCCGAGCTTGCCGTAGGTGTGAGTGAATTCGGCGAACCAGGGGTTGGTCAGCAGCGGGCAGTGGCCGAAGATCTCGTGGAAGATATCGGGCTCCTGCAGGTAGTCCAGCTCTTCCGGGGTGCGGATGAACGTGGCGACCGGGAAGCGCTTGCTGGCCAGCAGCTCGAAGAAGGTTTGGAAGGGGATCAGCGCCGGCACCCGGGCAACCTGCCAACCGGTGGTGGCGCCCAGCACCTTGTTGACCTCGCCCAACTGCGGAATGCGGTCATGGGGCAGCTTGAGCTGGTCGATGCCGTCCAGGTATTCCTGGCATGCGCGGCCTTCGATCACTTTCAGCTGGCGGGTGATCAAGGTGTTCCACACCGCATGCTCTTGCTGCGGGTAATCGATAAAACCATGCGCATCGGGCTCGCGTGCCACGTATTGCGTCTGTTTCATGAGGCTCTCCTGGTGAGGGCTTTTCTTGTTATGTGCAGGACATACCCAAGAAATATCCCTTCACCGGCGATTTTGCACGGGGGCTGACCGCTGCCGCGAAGCGTCGCAAACAGGTTTTCGTAACGATAATTTTACAAAGTTGCGTGGGTGTCGGAAAATCCGAGGCATCTGGCTGATGTTTGCGCAGTTTTTGTCAGCTTATCTTTACGACTTTTCCGCGCGGTGTTGAAAAACATTGGCGCTTCGAGAGCCCTCATGCGTATCAAAGTGCATTGCCAGAACCGCATTGGCATCCTGCGCGACATCCTCAACCTGCTGGTCGAGTACGGCATCAACGTACTGCGCGGCGAGGTGGGCGGTGACCATGGCAACGCCATCTACCTGCACTGCCCGAACCTGATCAATCTGCAGTTCCAAGCCTTGCGGCCGAAGTTCGAGGCCATAGCCGGGGTATTTGGCGTGAAGCGCGTGGGCCTGATGCCCAGTGAGCGCCGGCACATGGAGCTGAATGCGCTGCTCGGGGCGCTGGATTTCCCGGTGCTATCGATCGACATGGGAGGCAGCATCGTTGCCGCCAACCGTTCCGCCGCACAGTTGCTAGGGGTGCGGGTAGACGAAGTGCCGGGCATGCCGCTGGCGCGCTATGTAGAAGACTTCGACCTGCCGGAGCTGGTAAGGGCCAACAAGTCACGCATCAATGGCCTGCGTATCAAGGTCAAGGGTGATGTGTTCCTGGCCGATATCGCACCGCTGCAGTCCGAGCACGACGAGAGCGAGGCGCTGGCTGGCGCGGTACTTACCCTGCATCGGGCTGATCGCATCGGCGAGCGTATCTACAATGTGCGCAAGCAGGAGCTACGCGGTTTCGACAGCATCTTCCAGAGCTCACGGGTGATGGCTGCGGTGGTGCGTGAAGCGCGGCGCATGGCGCCGCTGGATGCGCCGTTGCTGATCGAGGGCGAAACCGGTACTGGCAAGGAGCTGCTGGCGCGCGCCTGCCATCTGGCCAGCCCGCGTGGGCAGTCGCCGCTGATGGCGCTCAACTGCGCTGGGTTGCCCGAGTCGATGGCCGAGACCGAGCTGTTCGGTTACGGCCCTGGGGCATTCGAAGGAGCGCGGGCCGAAGGCAAGCTTGGGCTGCTGGAGCTGACCGCAGGTGGCACGCTGTTCCTTGATGGGGTAGGGGAGATGAGCCCGCGCTTGCAGGTGAAGCTGCTGCGCTTTCTGCAGGACGGCTGTTTTCGCCGGGTCGGCAGCGATGAAGAGGTGTACCTGGATGTACGGGTGATTTGCGCGACCCAAGTGGATTTGTCCGAACTGTGTGCCCGTGGCGAGTTTCGCCAGGACCTTTATCACCGCCTTAACGTATTGTCGCTGCACATTCCGCCTTTGCGTGAATGCATGGATGGGCTGGAGGGGCTGGTGCAGCACTTTCTCGATCAGGCCAGCCGACAGATCGGCTGCGCCATGCCGCGCCTGGCGCCCGCGGCAATGGAAAAACTTGGGCAATACCATTGGCCGGGCAATGTAAGGCAATTGGAAAACGTATTGTTCCAAGCGGTTTCTTTATGCGAAGGCGGCGTGGTCAAAAGCGAGCATATACGCCTGCCGGATTATGGCGTGCGGCAGCCGTTGGGCGAGTTTTCATTGGAAGGGGATCTTTCGCAGATTGTCGGGCGCTTTGAGAAAGCGGTACTGGAAAGTTTGATGGTGGAATTTTCGAGTAGTCGGGCGTTAGGGAAAAGATTGGGTGTTTCGCACACGACAATTGCCAACAAGTTGAGAGATTACGCGCTTAACAAGTCGACGGATTAGTTATTGGTCAAAGAGCCGGGGACTGCTTCGCAGTCCTTTCGCGACACAAGGCCGCTCCCACAGGTAATGTGCTGCTCTTCGGTAGAGCACAATACCTGTGGGAGCGGCCTTGTGCCGCGAAAGGGGCCCGCAGGGCCCCTGATTCGGAAGGTATCAGCCGTTAGAGCAGCCGTTCCCCATCACGCGGTATTCGAGAATGTGCTTCTGGCCCTTGGAGTCCTCGTAGGTCATACGGGCTGGCACGACTTCGCACACATTGGGCACTTCGCTCATGGAGATGACACGGGCAATGTCCAGGTGTTGCGAGTAACTGTACTGTTCGACCGGAATCTGCTCGGCA
This sequence comes from Pseudomonas sp. NBRC 111140, assembly GCF_001320885.1. Classification (NCBI taxonomy): domain Bacteria; kingdom Pseudomonadati; phylum Pseudomonadota; class Gammaproteobacteria; order Pseudomonadales; family Pseudomonadaceae; genus Pseudomonas; species Pseudomonas sp. NBRC 111140. The sequence goes on along the minus strand of NZ_BCBQ01000012.1, from coordinate 19,616 downwards.
TCTTTAGCTTCGCCGGCCATCGCCGCGCCGCAAAGACTGCCAAGTACCAATACCAGTAAAGCTTTCATTTTCTATTTACCTGTCTAAGGTCGTGAGGGGGCACGCGGCGCTTATGGCGCCGCGAGTACTGCTAGTTTTAACTATCGGGATGAGATGGAGATCAACGCTTGCCTTCGTGGGGGCTGTTACCAGTTGTTAATCGCCTTGCCGTTGCTGGCGAGGTGAATTTTATGGCTGTGGCCAAAGCTGAAACAGTGGGTCTTTTGATAAAGTGTTTTGACAGAATCTGTAACAATCCTGTGGCAAAGCCCCTCTTTTCCTCTCTGCCTGGGCTGTAATGCCCGCGCCAGAGCGCTCTGCCGGAACGGGCGTACCAAATTACTACCAACGTCGAATGGCTTTTGTCGCTCTGGTACAGTTACAAACGGTTCCATACAAAAACAACTATTACACCGAGGTAACACAGATGAGTGCGGCTCCACTGTATCCCGTTCGTCCCGAGGTTGCGGCCACTACCCTGACCGACGAGGCCACCTACAAGGCCATGTACCAGCAGTCGGTGATCAACCCGGACGGCTTCTGGCGCGAGCAGGCCCAGCGCATCGACTGGATCAAGCCGTTCACCAAGGTCAAGCAGACCTCCTTCGACGACCACCATGTCGATATCAAATGGTTCGCCGACGGCACTCTGAACGTTTCCTCCAACTGCCTGGACCGCCACCTTGAAGAGCGCGGCGACCAGTTGGCCATTATCTGGGAAGGCGACGACCCTTCCGAACACCGCAACATCACCTACCGCGAACTGCACGAGCAGGTCTGCAAGTTCGCCAACGCCCTGCGCGGCCAGGACGTGCACCGGGGTGACGTAGTCACCATCTATATGCCAATGATCCCCGAGGCTGTGGTTGCCATGCTGGCCTGTGCCCGTATCGGTGCGATTCATTCGGTGGTGTTTGGCGGTTTCTCGCCCGAGGCGCTGGCCGGCCGTATCATCGACTGCAAGTCCAAGGTGGTGATCACCGCCGATGAAGGCGTGCGTGGCGGCCGTCGTACCCCACTCAAGGCCAACGTCGACCTGGCACTGACCAACCCTGAAACCAGCAGTGTGCAGAAAATCATCGTGTGCAAGCGCACCGGTGGCGACATTGCCTGGCACCAACACCGCGACATCTGGTACGAAGACCTGATGAAAGTGGCTTCCAGCCACTGCGCGCCGAAAGAGATGGGTGCCGAGGAAGCGCTGTTCATCCTTTATACCTCCGGCTCCACCGGCAAGCCGAAGGGCGTGCTGCACACCACCGGCGGTTACCTCGTGTACGCGGCACTGACCCATGAGCGCGTTTTCGACTACCGCCCGGGCGAGGTGTACTGGTGCACCGCCGACGTCGGTTGGGTCACCGGCCACAGCTACATCGTCTACGGCCCGCTGGCCAACGGCGCCACTACCTTGCTGTTCGAGGGCGTGCCTAACTACCCGGACATCACCCGCGTGTCGAAGATCGTCGACAAACACAAGGTCAACATCCTCTACACCGCGCCAACTGCCATCCGCGCCATGATGGCCGAAGGGCAAGCGGCTGTAGAGGGAGCAGACGGCTCCAGCCTGCGCCTTCTGGGTTCGGTGGGTGAGCCGATCAACCCAGAAGCCTGGAACTGGTACTACAAGACCGTAGGCAAGGAGCGTTGCCCGATCGTCGACACCTGGTGGCAGACTGAAACCGGTGGCATCCTGATCAGCCCGCTGCCTGGCGCCACGGGCTTGAAACCCGGGTCTGCAACCCGTCCGTTCTTTGGCGTGGTGCCGGCATTGGTTGATAACCTGGGCAACCTGATCGAAGGTGCCACCGAAGGTAACCTGGTTATCCTGGACTCCTGGCCGGGCCAGTCGCGTTCGCTGTACGGCGACCACGACCGCTTCGTCGACACCTACTTCAAGACCTTCCGTGGCATGTACTTCACCGGCGACGGTGCGCGCCGTGACGAGGATGGCTACTACTGGATCACCGGCCGTGTGGACGACGTGCTCAACGTCTCCGGCCACCGCATGGGCACTGCCGAGATCGAAAGTGCCATGGTCGCGCATGCGAAGGTTGCCGAGGCCGCAGTGGTTGGCGTGCCGCACGACATCAAGGGGCAGGGCATCTATGTCTATGTCACCCTCAATGCCGGTATCGAGGCCAGCGAGCAATTGCGTCTGGAGCTGAAGAACTGGGTGCGCAAGGAAATCGGCCCGATCGCTTCGCCGGATGTGATCCAGTGGGCGCCTGGGTTGCCGAAGACTCGCTCGGGCAAGATCATGCGCCGTATCCTGCGCAAGATCGCCACCGGTGAGTACGATGCCTTGGGCGATATTTCGACCCTGGCCGACCCTGGCGTAGTGCAGCACCTGATCGATACTCACAAGGCGATGAACCTGGCTTCGGCCTGATATCAAGGCAGAGCGCGGGCCGCTCCTACAGGGGGTGTGCAGGCATCAGAGAACCCCGCCCGGGCAACCGGCGGGGTTTTTGCTTTACTGTTACCCGACATTCATCGGTAACTCTTCTGTCACCGTTTCCGCACAAGTTCGGGGCGCCAGGAAACAAATCCGGGCCATTTCGGTGCATTCCAGTAGCCATTTTGTGCAACACAGCACGCTACACTTGCCGTAGTACAAGGCTTTGCCAATAATAGGCCCAGGAATTGCTAGGTCTAAAGGTTCTATTTCTTGCGCTTTTGCATAATTTGCAATGGCTGTCAACATCGCCCGCAGCGGTTTCAGGCGCTTCTGTAAGTAGTTGTCGCTTTGAAGAAATATCGACTACCGGGCTGTCGTTAAAATGCCACTCACTCGCTCGTGGTATGCGGCCTTGGTCGAACCCTGCGCGGCTCGCGTTGTACTCATTCGCATATCGGGCAGCCGTTACCTGCCTTGTATTGCCCCGTACCGATGGAGTTACCTGATGAAGAAGCTCGCACTGCTTGGCGCCCTGGCGCTGTCTGTGTTTTCCCTGGTGTCGCAGGCCGATGAAAAACCGCTGAAAATCGGCATCGAAGCCGCCTACCCACCCTTCGCCTTCAAGCAACCTGACGGCAGCATCGCAGGTTTTGACTACGACATCGGCAACGCCCTGTGCGAAGAGATGAAAGCCAAGTGCACCTGGGTCGAGCAGGAGTTCGACGGCCTGATCCCGGCGCTGAAAGTGCGCAAGATCGACGCCATCCTGTCGTCCATGTCGATCACCGATGACCGCAAGAAATCGGTTGACTTCACCAAGCGCTACTACCTGACCCCGGCGCGCCTGGTCATGAAGGACGGCACCACTGTCAGCGACAGCCTGGATGAACTCAAAGGCAAGAAGATTGGCGTGCAACGCGGCTCGATCCACGATCGCTTCGCCAAGGAAGTGCTGGGCGCCAAAGGTGCCACCGTGGTGCCTTACGGCACCCAGAACGAAATCTACCTCGATGTGGCGGCTGGTCGTCTCGACGGTACCGTGGCCGATGCCACCCTGCTGGAAGACGGTTTCCTCAAGACCGACGCCGGCAAGGGCTTCGCCTTCGTAGGCCCGGCCTTCACCGACGCCAAGTACTTCGGTGACGGCATCGGCATCGCGGTGCGCAAGGGTGACAAGGCCAACGTCGATCGTATCAACGCGGCCATCGACGCCATCCGTGCAAACGGCAAGTACAAAGAAATCGAGAAGAAGTACTTCAACTTCGACATCTACGGTCCAGACTCGAACTAAGACGTCGGGTTTCACCTGTGCAATGGTGCAAACAGCAGAGGCTCTGAGGTTTGCACCATTTTTCATTCTCTAGGTCGAGGACCTCATCATGTTGAAAGGCTACGGGGCAGTCATCCTCGACGGGGCGTGGCTGACGCTGCAGCTCGCCCTGTCGTCGATGGCCCTGGCCATCGTGCTCGGCCTGATCGGCGTAGCGCTGCGCTTGTCGCCGGTGCGCTGGCTGGCCTGGCTGGGCGATCTGTATTCCACGGTGATCCGTGGCATTCCGGACCTGGTCCTGATCCTGCTGATCTTCTACGGCGGGCAAGACATCATCAACCGGGTGGCGCCGCTGCTCGGCTACGAAGACTACATCGACCTGAACCCGCTGATTGCAGGTATCGGTACGCTGGGCTTTATCTTTGGCGCCTATCTGTCGGAAACATTCCGCGGCGCGTTCCTGGGTATTCCCAAGGGCCAGGCCGAAGCGGGCGTGGCCTATGGCATGAGCAATCGTCAGGTATTTTTCCGCATCCAGGTGCCGCAAATGATTCGCCTGGCGATCCCTGGCTTCACCAACAATTGGCTGGTACTGACCAAGGCTACCGCGCTGATCTCGGTGGTCGGTTTGCAGGACATGATGTTCAAGGCCAAGCAGGCGGCGGATGCCACCCGCGAGCCGTTCACCTTCTTCCTGGCGGTGGCGGCCCTGTACCTGGTGCTGACCAGTGTCTCGCTGCTGGCCCTGAAGTATCTGGAGCGCCGCTACTCGGTAGGCGTCAAGGTGGCTGAACTATGATCTTTGACTACAACGTGGTCTGGGAGGCATTGCCGCTGTATTTCGGCGGGCTGCTGACCACCCTCAAGCTGCTGGCGATCTCGCTGTTCTTCGGCCTGCTGGCGGCTATTCCACTGGGCCTGATGCGGGTATCCAAACAGCCTGTGGTCAACCTGGCTGCATGGCTGTACACCTACGTGATCCGCGGCACGCCGATGCTGGTGCAGTTGTTCCTGATCTATTACGGCCTGGCTCAGTTCGAGGCCGTGCGCGAAAGTATTTTCTGGCCGTTGCTGTCCAGTGCCACCTTCTGCGCCTGCCTGGCGTTCGGCATCAATACCAGTGCCTACACCGCCGAAATCATCGCCGGTAGCCTCAAGGCCACGCCGCACGGCGAGATCGAGGCGGCCAAGGCCATGGGCATGTCGCGCATGAAGATGTACCGCCGCATCCTGCTGCCGTCCGCCCTGCGCCGGGCGCTGCCGCAGTACAGCAACGAAGTGATCATGATGCTGCAGACCACCAGCCTGGCGTCGATCGTTACCCTGATCGACATCACCGGTGCCGCACGCACGGTCAATGCCCAATACTACCTGCCTTTCGAGGCCTATATCACGGCGGGCGTGTTCTACCTGTGCCTGACCTTCATCCTGGTGCGCCTGTTCAAGATGGCCGAACGCCGCTGGCTCGGCTACCTGGCGCCGCGCAAGCACTGACCGCTTTGTGAGAATCGACAGCATGTACAAACTCGAAGTCCAAGACCTGCACAAGCGCTACGGTAGCCACGAAGTGCTCAAGGGCGTTTCTCTGGCGGCCAAGGCCGGCGACGTTATCAGCATCATCGGCTCCAGCGGATCAGGCAAGTCGACCTTCCTGCGCTGCATCAACCTGCTGGAGCAGCCGCACGCCGGCAAGATCCTGCTCAACAACGAAGAGCTCAAGCTGGTCGCCGGCAAGGACGGCGCGCTGAAGGCTGCCGACCCGCGTCAGTTGCAGCGCATGCGTTCGCGCCTTTCGATGGTGTTTCAGCACTTCAACCTGTGGTCGCACATGACCGCGCTGGAGAACATCATCGAAGCCCCAGTGCACGTGCTGGGCGTGAGCCGCAAGGAGGCGCTGGAGAAGGCCGAGCACTACCTGGCCAAGGTCGGTGTCGCTCACCGCAAGGATGCTTTCCCTGGGCATATGTCGGGTGGTGAGCAACAACGTGTGGCAATTGCCCGGGCGCTGGCGATGGAGCCGGAGGTTATGCTGTTCGACGAGCCGACCTCGGCGCTCGACCCCGAGCTGGTAGGTGATGTGCTCAAAGTGATGCAGGCGCTGGCCCAGGAAGGCCGGACCATGGTGGTGGTGACCCACGAAATGGGTTTTGCTCGAGAGGTGTCCAACCAGCTGGTGTTCCTGCACAAAGGCCTGGTGGAAGAAACCGGCTGCCCGCGTGAAGTGTTGGCCAACCCGCAGTCGGAGCGCCTGAAGCAGTTCCTCTCCGGCAGCCTGAAGTAAAAGCTGCATTTTTGCACCAGAATAGGGCATGCTGCGCGGCAAGCGCAGCCTGACCCGGCGCACAGACTCGAACGACCTCAGGTTTCGGACCGCACCCTATGACCACCCAGCGAATCGGTTTTCTCATCTGGCCCAGCACCAGGCCTTTGACCCTGGCGCTGGCCGAGGAAGTGTTGCAGGTGGCGCAGCGGGTGCATCCGGATGTGATCTACGAGTTGTCCTTCCTGCAGGCTGAACCTGCGCAGGATGGCGCCTGGCGTCTGCCGGGCGAACCGTGGAACGGCCGCCTGGAGGGTTGCCACAAGTTGTTTCTGCTGGCGGATGAGCCGCCTGCGGCGATGGGGGCTGCCTTGTCGGCGGCGCTCAAGCAACTGGCGCGCAGTGGCTGCATGATCGGCAGCCTGTCTGCCGGGGTGTATCCCTTGGCAATGCTGGGGCTGCTCGATGGTTACCGCGCTGCGGTTCACTGGCGCTGGCAAGATGATTTTGCCGAACGCTTCCCTAAAGTGATCGCCACCAGCCACTTGTTCGATTGGGATCGTGACCGCCTTAGCGCCTGTGGCGGCATGGCCGTGACTGACCTGCTGTTGGCGGTGCTGGCGCGCGATCACGGGGCGGAACTGGCCGGGGCGGTGTCGGAAGAGCTGGTGGTCGAGCGCATTCGCGAGGGTGGCGAGCGCCAGCGAATTCCGCTGCAGAACCGCCTGGGGTCCAGCCATCCCAAGTTGACTCAGGCAGTGCTGCTGATGGAAGCCAACATCGAAGAGCCGCTGACCACCGACGAAATTGCCCAGCATGTTTGCGTGTCGCGTCGGCAGTTGGAGCGCATTTTCAAGCAGTACCTGAACCGCGTGCCCAGCCAGTACTATTTGGAGCTGCGGCTGAACAAGGCGCGGCAAATGCTGATGCAGACCAGCAAGTCGATCATTCAGATCGGGTTGTCTTGTGGCTTCTCTTCGGGGCCGCATTTTTCCAGCGCCTATCGCAACTTCTTTGGTGCAACGCCACGGGAAGACCGTAACCAGCGGCGCAGCAGCAGCCCGTTCGAGCTGAGTTCGGCGCCTGCCGAAAAAGGCTGATCTTTCGGGGGATTCCGGGCGTATGGCTTGGGGGTGAAGGCAGCGCTCGATCTCAAAGGCGCCAGGCGAACATCGTCGGACATCCTGCCCTTCGCAAACCTATGTGAACACCCGTTCACCCAGCCCCCTCTCTCCCGTACACTGCGCGATTGCGACAGTGTTTGTCGCATTGCCGAAAACCTTGTCCAAACAGGGTTTTGCGCTGTAACAAGTTGTCGCTTGGCCGCAAGGACAGGCGCGGATCAGTCCTTACAATCCCCCCATCGCTCGCCACTTCCAGGCCAGCGTTCCTCTTCAGGAGACTCAGATGTCCGTTGAGCAAGCCCCGGTGCAACGTGCCGATTTCGACCAGGTCATGGTTCCCAATTATTCTCCGGCGGCCTTCATTCCTGTGCGAGGCGAGGGTTCCCGCGTCTGGGACCAGTCGGGTCGCGAGTTGATCGACTTTGCCGGTGGCATCGCGGTAAACGCCCTGGGTCACTGCCATCCGGCACTGGTCAAGGCCCTGACCGAACAGGCCAACACCCTCTGGCATGTATCCAACGTGTTCACCAACGAGCCGGCCCTTCGCCTGGCTCACAAGCTGGTGGACGCTACCTTTGCCGACCGCGCGTTCTTCTGCAACTCTGGCGCCGAGTCCAACGAGGCTGCTTTCAAGCTGGCCCGTCGCGTTGCCCATGATCGCTTCGGCCCTGAAAAGCACGAAATCATCGCCACCGTGAACAGCTTCCACGGTCGCACCCTGTTCACTGTCAGCGTCGGTGGCCAGCCGAAGTACTCCGACGGCTTCGGCCCGAAGATCACCGGTATCAGCCACGTGCCCTACAACGACCTGGAAGCACTGAAGGCGCAGATTTCCGATAAGACCTGCGCCGTGGTGATCGAGCCGATCCAGGGCGAAAGTGGCGTGGTGCCGGCCGACAAGGCCTACCTGGAAGGCGCGCGCAAGCTGTGTGACGAGCACAACGCCCTGCTGATCTTCGACGAAGTGCAGACTGGCGTGGGCCGCACCGGCTCGCTGTATGCCTACCAGCATTACGGCGTGACCCCGGACATCCTGACCAGCGCCAAGAGCCTGGGCGGCGGCTTCCCGATCGGTGCCATGCTGACCACCACCGAGCTGGCCAAGCACCTGGCCGTTGGCACCCACGGCACCACCTATGGCGGCAACCCACTGGGCTGCGCCGTTGCCTGTGCGGTGCTGGACGTTATCAACACCCCGCAAACCCTGGCCGGCATCAAGGCCAAGCACGAACGCTTCAAAACCCGCCTGGAGCAGATCGGCCAGAAGTACAACCTGTTCACCCAGGTGCGTGGTGTCGGCCTGCTGCTGGGTTGCGTGCTGACCGAAGCCTGGCAAGGCAAGGCCAAGGACGTGCTCAACGCGGCCGAGAAAGAAGGCGTAATGGTGCTGCAGGCCGGCCCGGACGTGGTCCGCTTCGCGCCAAGCCTGGTGGTTGAGGACGCCGACATCGATGCAGGCCTGGACCGCTTCGAGCGCGCCGTGGCCACACTGACCCAAGGCTGACCCGCCTGCGGTCCTCTCGCCGGTCCCAGCCATGGCTGAACCGGGCCGGCGATACCCGATTCCAGTGCAGGTGCCCAAGCGCCTGCCGTTTATCCGTGCCGCCGTCAGCGGCCCGTATTCCAAAGGAGTGACACCATGCTGGTGATGCGCCCCGCGCAAATGGCTGATCTGAACGAAGTGCAGCGCATGGCTGCAGACAGCCCCATTGGTGTCACCTCGCTGCCGGACGACACTGCTCGCCTGGGCGACAAGATTGCCGCCTCCGAGACATCCTTCGCCGCCGAGGTCAGCTTCAACGGTGAAGAAAGTTACTTTTTCGTGCTCGAAGACAGTAACACCGGGAAGCTGGTCGGCTGCTCGGCCATCGTCGCTTCGGCCGGCTACTCCGAGCCGTTCTACAGCTTTCGTAACGAGACCTTCGTGCACGCCTCGCGCGAGCTGAAGATCCACAACAAAATCCACGTGCTGTCGCTGTGCCACGATTTGACCGGCAACAGCTTGTTGACCAGCTTCTATGTGTTGCCAGAGTTGGTGAACAGTGGCTGGGCCGAGCTCAACTCGCGCGGCCGCCTGCTGTTCATGGCCGCGCACCCGGAACGCTTCGCCGACTCGGTGGTAACCGAAATCGTCGGTTACAGCGACGAACAGGGCGAATCGCCGTTCTGGGATGCCATCGGCCGCAATTTCTTCGACCTCAACTATGCCCACGCCGAACGCCTGTGCGGGCTCAAGAGCCGTACCTTCCTCGCCGAGCTGATGCCGCACTACCCAATCTACGTGCCGCTGCTGCCTGACCTGGCGCAGGAAGCCATGGGCCAGGTGCACCCGCGCGCGCAAATCACCTTCGACATCCTCATGCGTGAAGGCTTCGAGACCGAGCACTACATCGACATTTTCGACGGCGGCCCGACCTTGCACGCGCGCACCTCGGGCATTCGCTCGATCGCCCAGAGCCGGGTGGCGCCGGTGAAAATCGAAGACGCCCCGGTCAAGGGCGGGCGCCCGTACTTGGTGTGCAACGGCCAGTTGCAGGACTACCGCGCGGTGCTGCTGGACCTCGACTGGGTGCCCGGCAAGCCGGTCAGCCTGAGCGTGGCTGCAGCCGACGCGCTGGGCGTGGGCGAGGGCGCCAGCGTGCGCCTGGTCGCGGTCTGAGGTCTGGCAACAGACGTTTCGGGATTGATGCGTTAGCAGAGTTTCGCGCCGGCAGATGCCGCCGCACAAGGAGATAGCATGATCGTTCGTCCTGTACGCAGCAGCGATTTGCCTGCGTTGATCGAATTGGCACGCAGCACCGGCACCACCGGGCTGACCACGCTGCCGGCCAACGAAGAACGCCTGGGGCATCGCGTTGGCTGGGCGGAAAAAAGCTTCCGCGGCGAAGCGGAGCGTGGCGACACCGACTACCTGTTCGTGCTGGAAAACGACGAAGGCCTGGTGGTGGGCATCAGTGCCATTGCCGGTGCCGTAGGCCTGCGCGAGCCCTGGTACAACTACCGGGTCGGCCTGACGGTCAGTGCCTCGCAGGAACTGAAGATCTACCGCGAAATCCCGACGCTGTTCCTGGCCAACGACCTGACCGGCAATTCCGAGCTGTGCTCGCTGTTCCTGCGCAGCGACTACCGCTCCGGCCTCAATGGCCGCCTGCTATCGCGCGCACGTATGCTGTTCATTGCCGAGTTCCCAGAGTTGTTCGGCAAGAAGATCATTGCCGAAATGCGCGGTATGTCTGACGAACAGGGCCGTTCACCCTTCTGGGAAAGCCTGGGCCGGCACTTCTTCAAGATGGAGTTCAGCCAGGCCGACTACCTGACGGGGGTGGGCAACAAGTCGTTCATTGCCGAACTGATGCCCAAGTTCCCGCTGTACACCTGCTTCCTGTCCGAGGCAGCGCGCAACGTGATCGGCCGCGTGCACAAAGACACCGAGCCGGCGTTGGCGATGCTCAAGCAGGAGGGCTTCAACTACCAGGGCTACGTCGATATCTTCGATGCAGGCCCGGCCATCGAATGCGACACCGCCAAGATCCGCGCCGTGCGCGAGAGCCAGACCCTGGTGCTGGCGGTAGGGACGCCAGGCGATGACGCCACCCCTTTCATCATCCACAACCGCAAGCGCGACGACTGCCGCATCACGGCTGCACCTGCGCGGCTGGCCGCCGGCACCCTGGTGGTCGACCCGCTGACCGCCAAGCGCCTGCGCATGGGCGCTGGCGACAATGTGCGCGCCGTGCCGCTGTCGGCTAGCCGGGAGGCCCAGTAAATGACTACGCATTACATCGCAGGCAATTGGCAGGCCGGCCTGGGCGATACCCTTCAGTCGCTGAACCCGGTGACGCAAGCCGTGGTCTGGCAAGGGCAGGGTGCTGAGGCTAGCCAGGTGGGTGCTGCCGTGCAGGCAGCGCGGCAAGCCTTCCCGGCCTGGGCGCAATTGAGTCTGGAGGCGCGTATCGATGTGCTGGAGAAGTTTGCCGCGCAGTTGAAAGTGCATGCCGAAGCCATGGCCCAGTGCATTGGCGAGGAAACCGGGAAGCCGCTGTGGGAATCGGCGACCGAAGTCACCAGCATGATCAACAAGGTCGCGATTTCGGTACAAAGCTACCGCGAGCGCACCGGTGAAAAGAGCGGCCCGCTGGCCGATGCCACGGCCGTTCTGCGGCACAAGCCCCACGGTGTGGTGGCGGTGTTCGGCCCCTACAACTTCCCCGGGCACCTGCCCAATGGCCATATCGTGCCGGCGCTTTTGGCAGGTAACTGTGTGGTGTTCAAGCCCAGCGAGCTGACCCCCAAGGTCGCTGAGCTGACCGTCAATTGCTGGATTGCCGCCGGCCTGCCGGCGGGTGTGCTGAACCTGGTACAGGGCGCGCGCGAAACCGGTGTGGCGCTGGCCGCCAACCCGGGTATCGATGGCCTGTTCTTCACCGGCTCCAGCCGCACCGGCAACCTTCTGCATCAACAGTTCGCCGGGCGCCCAGACAAGATCCTGGCCCTGGAAATGGGTGGCAACAACCCGCTGGTGGTGGATGAGGTCAAGGACCTGGACGCGGCGGTGTACACCATTATCCAGTCGGCGTTCATTTCCGCCGGCCAGCGTTGCACCTGCGCGCGTCGCCTGCTGGTGCCGCAAGGGAGCTGGGGCGATGCGCTGATCGCGCGCCTGGTCGACGTGTGCAAAACCATCACGGTGGGGGCGTTCGATGAACAGCCGGCGCCGTTCATGGGGTCGGTGATTTCGCTGCAGGCAGCGCGGGCGCTGATTGCAGCTCAGGCCGAATTGGCCGCCAAAGGTGGCGTGAAGCTGCTGGAAATGACCCAACCACAGGCCGATGCCGCACTGCTGACCCCTGGCATCATCGATGTCACTGCCGTGGATGAGCGCCCGGACGAGGAGTTCTTCGGCCCGCTGCTGCAGGTGATCCGCTACGTCGACTTCGATGCTGCGATCGATGAAGCCAACAACACCCAGTACGGCCTGGCCGCTGGTTTGTTGTCCGATTCGCGCGCCCGCTACCAGTACTTCTGGCTGCGCAGCCGCGCCGGCATCGTCAACTGGAACAAACAGCTGACCGGTGCCGCCAGCAGTGCGCCGTTCGGTGGCGTGGGTGCCAGTGGCAACCATCGCGCCAGTGCCTATTACGCGGCTGACTACTGCGCTTACCCCGTGGCTTCGCTGGAGACTGCCAGCCTTGCCTTGCCGGCGACCCTGACGCCGGGCGTCACCCTATAACAACAGGTCACGGAGCCTAGCCGATGAAATCCTATGAAGTGAATTTTGATGGCCTGGTGGGGCCAACCCACAACTATGGCGGCCTGTCCTACGGCAACGTGGCTTCGCAGAGCAACAGCCAGCAGGGGTCCAACCCGCGTGAGGCGGCGCGCCAGGGCCTGGCGAAGATGAAAGCGCTGGCCGACATGGGCTTCAAGCAAGGTGTGCTGGCGCCGCAGGAGCGCCCGGATGTGGCCGCGCTGCGCCGCCTGGGGTTCAGCGGCAGTGATGCCGAAGTCATCCAGCGCGCCGCCGCCGATGCCATGCCGCTGCTGGTGGCCAGTTGCTCGGCTTCGAGCATGTGGGTGGCCAACGCCGCAACCGTAAGCCCCAGTGCCGACACTGCGGACGGCCGCGTGCACTTCACTGCCGCCAACCTCAACTGCAAATACCACCGCAGCATCGAGCATCCGACCACCAGCCGGGTGCTGGGCGCCATGTTCAACAACGAGAAACACTTTGCCCACCACCCGGCGCTGCCTGCCGTGGCACAGTTCGGTGACGAGGGCGCGGCCAACCACACGCGCTTCTGCAGTGCCTATGGCGAGGCGGGTGTGGAGTTCTTCGTATACGGCCGCAGTGCCTTCGACAGCCGTTACCCGGCGCCGCAGAAGTACCCGGCGCGGCAAACCCTGGAGGCCTCTCAGGCCGTGGCTCGGCTGCACGGCCTGAGCGATGACGGCGTGGTCTACGCTCAACAGAACCCGGCGGTGATTGACCAGGGTGTGTTCCACAATGATGTGATTTCGGTGGGTAACGGCGAAGTGCTGTTCTACCACGAGGACGCGTTCCTCGAGACTGACGCAGTGCTTGGCCAGCTGCGAGCTAAACTGGCCAGCAAGGGTGGCAACTTCCAGGCCATCTGCGTGCCACGGGCAGCGGTGACGGTTGAGGACGCGGTGCGTTCCTACCTGTTCAACAGCCAGCTGCTAAGCCGCGACGATGGTTCCATGCTGCTGGTGGTGCCGGAAGAGTGCCGCAACAACGAGCGGGTCTGGGCCTACCTGGGCCAGTTGACCAGCCAGGGCGGCCCGGTGAATGAGGTCAAGATATTCGACCTCAAGCAGAGCATGCAGAACGGCGGTGGCCCGGCCTGCCTGCGTTTGCGCGTGGCTTTGAAGGAAACGGAACTGGCAGCGGTCAATCAAGGCGTTATCATGACGGCCTCGCTGTATGACACGCTGCTGCAGTGGGTCGACAGGCATTACCGCGATCGCCTTGGCGAAGCAGACCTGGCCGACCCGCAATTGCTGGTGGAATGCCGTACGGCACTGGACGAATTGACCCAGATCCTGAAGTTGGGCTCGGTGTATCCGTTCCAACGCCAACCTTGAAGAGAGACTTTGTAATGACCGACGCCCTGCGCCTGATCCTTGAAGATGAAGACGGCACCCAGCTGGAAACTTCCTGCACCCGCTTTGCCGTGGTCTGGCAAGGCAAGGAAGTGTGGATTCAGCAAGACGGCCGTGGCCAGTTGCTGATCGGTGTGGATGTCGAGGAAGACGACACCGAATATGCCAACCTGCTGCTGCGCCCGATGGCCACCAACCTGGTCAGCCTGCAACTGGAAATGGAGCCGGCGGAGCTTGGCGAAGGCGACGATCACGTCCATGGCCCTGACTGCGGCCACCACCACTAAGGAAGTACCTATGCTCGCCCTTGGCAAATTGCTTGAGCTGACCCTCACCGATCACGAACCGGCCGAGAAGACCCAAGTGACACCCAAGGGCGCGCGTTTGCGCTGGCTGGGGGAGGGTGCGCTTGAAGTGCGCCCGGCTGAAAGCGAGGATTGCGGGCTGGATTTGCTGCTGTCCGCCGGCATTCATGGCAACGAGACGGCGCCGATCGAATTGCTGGAGCGGCTGCTGCACGGCGTGGCCAACGGCAAGATCAAACCCAGGGCGCGCCTGCTGTTCCTGTTCGGCAACCCGGTGGCAATCCGCAAGGGCGAGCGCTTCATCGAGCAGGACATCAACCGCCTTTTCAATGGCCGTCACGAGCTTTCCAGCGGTTTTGAGGCGTTGCGCGCCGCTGAGCTGGAACAGTTTGCCAGGGTGTTCTTCAGCAAGCCGGGGCGCAGCCGGCTGCATTACGACCTGCATACGGCCATCCGTGGTTCGAAGATCGAACAATTCGCCTTGTATCCCTATAAAGAAGGGCGCAAGCACTCCCGTCGCGAACTGGCGCGCCTGGCGGCGGCGGGTATGGAAGCGGTGTTGCTGCAAAGCAAGTCGTCCATCACCTTCAGCGCATTCACCTATGAACAGCTGGATGCCGAAGCCTTCACGCTGGAACTGGGCAAGGCCCGCCCGTTCGGCCAGAACGAGCAGGTCAACCTCGACAAGCTGGAAGAGCGGCTGATCCGCATCATCGAGGCGACCGAACCAGAAGGCGAAAGCTCGCTGGATGGCCTGCAACTGTTCAGTGTTTCCCGTGAAATCATCAAGCACAGCGACAGCTTCCACCTGCACCTGCCGGCGGATATCGAAAACTTCTCCGAGCTGAGCAAGGGTTACCTGCTGGCCGAAGACCTGGCCGAGATGCGCTGGGTGGTCGAGGAGGAGGGCGCGCGCATCATCTTCCCCAACCCCAAGGTCAGGAACGGTTTGCGCGCCGGTATCCTGATTGTGCCGGATTCGGGGCAGCGGCTAGGCTGATGCGCTATGGCTGCTGCTGTGGGAGTCGCTTTTTGGGGAGCGGCCTTGCGTGATGATTCCCATGAAACTCTTTTAATTCACCGCCTGTTCCATTTTCCCTTCCCATAAGCGGTAATTGGCTTGCCAGTGGCGAAACACAGGATTTAGCATCCGGTCATGTCATTTTCGTTTGCATAGCCCGAAAAACCGTCCAAACGACAGTTTCTATCGTATAAACACACTGCATCGAGCTTGCAGGACCGATATAATGCGGCCCTTTGCCGTCGTTTCGTCGACGTGTTTGCCCAACAGGGCCGCCGTTTCCGTGGAAGAACCTATGAAAAGCGCAGAAATCCGTGAAGCCTTCCTTCGCTTCTTCGAAGAGCAAGGCCATACCCGAGTCGCCTCCAGTTCGCTGATCCCGAACAACGACCCGACCCTGCTGTTCACCAACGCAGGCATGAACCAGTTCAAGGACTGCTTCCTCGGTGCAGAGAAGCGCGCCTACACCCGCGCCGTCAGCAGCCAGAAGTGCGTGCGCGCCGGTGGCAAGCACAACGACCTGGAAAACGTCGGTTACACCGCGCGTCACCACACCTTCTTCGAAATGCTGGGCAACTTCAGCTTCGGTGACTATTTCAAGCGCGATGCCATCACCTTCGCCTGGACCTTCCTGACCTCGGAGCAGTGGCTGAACCTGCCCAAGGAAAAGCTCTGGGTCACTGTCTACGCCACTGACGACGAAGCCTACGACATCTGGACCAAGGAAGTCGGCGTGCCGGCCGAGCGCATGGTGCGCATCGGCGACAACAAAGGCGCCCCGTACGCCTCCGACAACTTCTGGACCATGGGCGACACTGGCCCGTGCGGCCCATGCACCGAGATCTTCTACGACCACGGCCCGGACATCTGGGGCGGCCCACCCGGCTCGCCAGAAGAAGACGGCGACCGCTACATCGAGATCTGGAACAACGTCTTCATGCAGTTCAACCGCACCGCCGATGGCGTGCTGCACCCGCTGCCAGCGCCGTCGGTGGACACCGGCATGGGCCTGGAGCGCGTCAGCGCCGTGCTGCAGCACGTGCACTCGAACTACGAGATCGACCTGTTCCAGAACCTGCTGGCGGCCGCGGCCAAGGCCATCGGTTGCAGCAATGACGGCCAGGCCTCGCTGAAAGTCGTCGCCGACCACATTCGTTCCTGCGGCTTCCTGATTGCCGACGGTGTGCTGCCGTCCAACGAAGGCCGTGGCTACGTGCTGCGCCGCATCATTCGTCGCGCTTGCCGTCACGGTAACAAGCTGGGCGCCAAGGGCAGCTTCTTCTACCAGATCGTTGCGGCACTGGCTGCTGAAATGGGCGAAGCCTTCCCGGAACTGAAGAGCCAGCAAGCGCACATCGAGCGCGTGCTCAAGGCCGAAGAAGAGCAGTTCGCCAAGACCCTGGAGCAGGGCCTGCGTATCCTCGAGCAAGACCTGGCCCAGCTCAAAGGTGACGTGGTGCCGGGCGACGTGGTGTTCAAGCTGTACGACACCTACGGCTTCCCGATGGACCTGACTGCCGACATTGCCCGTGAGCGTGAGCTGACCATCGACGAAGCCGGCTTCGAGCGCGAGATGGATGCCCAGCGTGAGCGTGCCCGTTCCGCCAGCGCCTTCGGCATGGATTACAACAGCCTGGTTAAAGTCGACAGCGCCACCGAATTCCTCGGTTACGACGCCACCGAAGCCCAAGGCAAGATCATTGCCCTGTACAAGGACGGCCAGGCCGTCGACCAGTTGGGTGAAGGCGAGCAGGGCGTGGTCGTGCTCGACCGCACGCCGTTCTACGCCGAGTCCGGCGGCCAGGTGGGTGATACCGGCTTCCTGCAGGCTGGCGCTGCACGCTTCGACGTGCGCGACACCACCAAAACTGGCGGTGCCTTCCTGCACCACGGTGTGGTCGCCAGCGGTGCGCTGGTGATCGGTTCGCCAGTCGAGGCCAAGGTCGATGCCGACGTGCAGCATGCCACCTCGCTGAACCACTCCGCCACTCACCTGTTGCACGAAGCGCTGCGTCAGGTATTGGGCGAGCACGTGCAGCAGAAGGGCTCGCTGGTCGACAGCCAGCGCCTGCGTTTCGACTTCAGCCATTTCGAAGCGCTGAAGCCAGAGCAGATCAAGCAACTGGAAGACATCGTCAACCGCGAAGTGCGCAAGAACACTGCCGTTGAAACCGAACTGACCGACATCGAAACCGCCAAGGCCAAAGGCGCCATGGCGCTGTTCGGCGAGAAGTACGGCGACACTGTGCGCGTGTTGAGCATGGGCGGCGATTTCTCGGTGGAGCTGTGCGGCGGTATCCACGCCAAGCGCACCGGTGACATCAGCCTGTTCAAGATCATCAGCGAAGGCGGCGTGGCCTCTGGCGTGCGCCGTATCGAAGCGGTGACCGGCGCCGCTGCGCTGGCCTACCTGAACGCTGCCGAAGAGCAGGTCAAGGAAGCCGCGCAACTGGTCAAAGGCAACCGCGACAACCTGATCGACAAGCTGTCGGCTGTGCTTGAGCGCAACCGCCAGCTGGAGAAGCAGCTTGAACAGCTGCAGGCCAAGGCCGCCAGCGCCGCCGGGGACGATCTCTCCAACGCGGCCGTTGAGGTCAAAGGTGCCAAGGTGCTCGCCGCCCGCCTGGATGGGCAGGACGGCAAGGCCCTGCTGGCCCTGGTCGATCAGCTGAAGAACAAGCTCGGCCACGCAGTGATCCTGCTGGGCAGCGAGCATGAGGGCAAGGTCGTGCTGGTGGCCGGCGTGACCAAGGACCTCTCCAGCCAACTCAAGGCTGGCGATCTGATGAAACAAGCCGCTGCGGCGGTGGGTGGCAAGGGCGGTGGCCGTCCGGACATGGCCCAGGGTGGTGGCGTCGACGTCGCCGCGCTGGACCAGGCCCTGGCGCTGGCCGTGCCATTCGCAGAGCAGGGACTTTGAGATGAAGGGGCCGGTGGTCTAGTCACCGGCCTCTTCATGTTGGATTGTTTTTTGGGGCCCTGTATGGGCTGAGGCACCATTGAAATGGCGTTGATCGTACAGAAATTTGGCGGCACCTCTGTCGGTTCCATCGAGCGAATCGAGCAGGTAGCCGAAAAGGTCAAGAAACACCGTGAGGCAGGCGACGACCTGGTGATTGTGCTGTCGGCCATGAGCGGTGAAACCAATCGCCTGATCGACCTGGCCAAGCAGATTACCGATCAGCCGGTTCCTCGTGAGCTGGATGTGATCGTGTCGACCGGTGAGCAGGTCACCATTGCCCTGCTGACCATGGCCTTGATCAAGCGTGGTGTGCCAGCGGTGTCCTACACCGGCAACCAGGTGCGCATTCTCACCGACAGCTCGCACAACAAGGCGCGCATCCTGCAGATCGACGACCAGAAAATTCGTGCCGACCTCAAGGAAGGCCGCGTGGTCGTGGTTGCAGGTTTCCAGGGCGTCGACGAGCACGGCAGCATCACCACCCTGGGCCGTGGCGGCTCCGACACCACCGGCGTGGCCCTGGCGGCGGCGCTGAAGGCTGATGAGTGCCAGATCTACACCGATGTCGATGGCGTCTACACCACCGACCCGCGCGTCGTGCCGCAGGCCCAGCGCCTGGAGAAGATCACCTTCGAAGAGATGCTGGAAATGGCCAGCCTCGGTTCCAAGGTGCTGCAGATCCGCTCGGTGGAGTTCGCCGGCAAATACAACGTTCCGCTGCGCGTGCTGCACAGCTTCAAGGAGGGTCCGGGTACCCTCATTACCATTGATGAAGAGGAATCCATGGAACAGCCGATCATTTCCGGTATCGCCTTCAACCGTGATGAAGCCAAGCTGACCATTCGCGGCGTGCCGGACACCCCGGGCGTGGCCTTCAAGATCCTCGGCCCGATCAGTGCTTCGAACATCGAAGTCGACATGATCGTGCAGAACGTTGCCCACGATAACACCACCGACTTCACCTTCACCGTACACCGCAACGAGTACGAGAAGGCGCAAAGCGTGCTGGAAAACACTGCCCGCGAAATCGGTGCCCGTGAAGTGATCGGCGACACCAAGATCGCCAAGGTCTCGATCGTTGGCGTCGGCATGCGTTCGCACGCCGGTGTCGCCAGCCGCATGTTCGAAGCGCTGGCCAAGGAAAGTATCAACATCCAGATGATCTCCACCTCCGAAATCAAGGTTTCGGTAGTGATCGAAGAGAAGTACCTGGAGCTGGCCGTACGCGCGCTGCACACCGCGTTCGAGCTGGACGCCCCTGCCCGACAGGGCGAGTAAGGCGCTGCCTGGAAGGGCGCGGCTTGCCGCGCCCTTCGCGTTTCTGCTCGTTGCACAGGCCCTGTCCTGGCCTGTGCAGCGAGTAACCGGGGCTAAGGTCGTCGTCCACGACCCTGCCTCGAAACCCAAGACTGTTACCCCTGAATGTTTCGCGTAAGGAGAAAGCTATGTTGATTCTGACTCGTCGGTGCGCCGAGAGCCTGATCATTGGAGACGGCGAGATCACCGTGACGGTGCTTGGCGTCAAAGGCAACCAGGTGCGTATTGGCGTCAGCGCCCCGAAAGAAGTGGCTGTTCACCGCGAGGAAATCTACCTGCGGATCAAGAAAGAGAAGGAT